>NZ_CACSJY010000028.1:0-81467 GCF_902706155.1 Pseudomonas sp. 18058 | reverse complement strand
CATCCCGAACTCAGCAGTGAAACGATGCATCGCCGATGGTAGTGTGGGGTTTCCCCATGTGAGAGTAGGTCATCGTCAAGATTAAATTCCGAAACCCCAATTGCGAAAGCAGTTGGGGTTTTGTTTTGCCCGCAGGAAAAGTTTTCACGACGCGTTGAGACCGTTCCAACCGTCGCAAGACCTGCCATTGGAGAAAAACGTTCTGAAGTGACCGGTCAGTTTTTGGTATGGTGCAGCTCGTTTTTTAACGGACTGATGTCATGCCCAAGGAACGGCATTAATTTATGTCAAAGAGTTGCTGTAGAAATGCCTGAACCTATCCCGATCAAGGATCACGAAAAAGAGACACGTCTGGTCAACAAACGGTTGATCGCCTGTGCTCTTTTCGTCTTTGCAGTCAGCTGTGCCCTGGTGGTGCGCCTGTACATCCTGCAAGTGGTCGAGTTCGATTACCACTCGACCATCTCCGAAAACAACCGCGTCCACGTCTTGCCGATCCCGCCCACACGCGGCCTGATCTACGACCGCAATGGCGTGTTGCTGGCTGACAACCGTCCCAGTTACAACCTGATCATCACCCGCGAACGCGCCACCGACGTCAATGAAGAGCTGAATGAGGTCATCAACCTCCTGCACCTGCCTGCCGAAGACCGCACGGTGTTCGACAAGGCGATGAAGCAGTCGCGTCATCCGTTCACGCCGGTGACACTGTTCTATGAATTGACCGAAGAACAGATCGCCGTTCTGGCAGTTAACGAGTTCCGCCTGCCCGGGCTCGATGTTGAACCGCAGTTCGTCCGCCACTACCCACTCGGTGCGCATTTCGCCCACTCGATCGGCTACGTCGGCCGTATCAACGAAAAAGAATCCAAGACCCTCGACTCGGTCGAGTATCGCGGCACGCAATCCATCGGCAAGACCGGCATCGAGCGTTTCTACGAAGCCCAGCTACACGGCCACGTCGGCTACGAAGAAGTGGAAACCAACGCCCAGGGCCGAGTGCTGCGTGTACTCAAGCACACGGATCCGGTACAGGGTAAAAACATCGTTCTCAGCCTCGACGTCCACCTGCAAGAAGCCGCTGAGGCCGCACTGGGTGATCGTCGCGGTTCCGTAGTAGCGCTCGACCCGGCCACCGGTGAAGTGTTGGCCATGGTCAGTAACCCGAGTTTCGACCCGAACCTGTTCGTGACCGGCATCAGCTCCAAGGAATATTCGGCGCTGCGTGATTCTATCGACCGGCCGCTGTTCAATCGTGTGCTGCGCGGTCTCTACGCGCCGGGTTCGACCATCAAGCCAGAAGTGGCGATCGCCGGTCTCGATGCTGGCGTCGTGACGCCGCAAACCCGCGTCTTCGATCCGGGTTACTACCAACTCCCGGACTTCGATCACAAGTACCGCAACTGGAACCACAGCGGCGACGGCTGGGTAGACATGGACGCCGCGATCATGCGTTCCAACGACACCTACTTCTACGACCTCGCGCACAAGCTTGGCATTGATCGCCTGCACGACTACATGGCGATGTTCGGCCTTGGCGAAAAAGTCTCGCTGGACATGTTCGAAGAGTCGCCCGGTTTGATGCCGTCGCAAGCCTGGAAGCGCGCAACCCGCCGCCAAGCCTGGTTCCCGGGTGAAACCGTGATCCTCGGTATTGGCCAGGGCTATATGCAAGTCACGCCGCTGCAACTGGCTCAGGCCACTGCGCTGATCGCCAACAAAGGCGTGTGGAATCGTCCGCACCTGGCGAAAACCGTCGATGGCGTTGCGCCGGTCGATGAGAACCCGATGCCGAACATCCTGCTCAAAGACCCGCGCGATTGGGAACAGGTCAACCACGGTATGCAGATGGTGATGCACGATGCGCGAGGCATTGCTCGTGCAGCAGCGGCCGGTGCGCAGTACCGCATCGCTGGCAAGAGTGGTACGGCGCAGGTGGTGGCGATCAAGCAGGGTGAGCGTTACAACCGCGAGAAAACCCTCGAGCGCCATCGCGACAACGCCTTGTTCGTCGGCTTCGCGCCGGCCGAGCATCCGAAGATTGCGATTGCGGTGATGATCGAAAACGGTGAGGCCGGTGGCCGTGTTGCAGGTCCTGTGGTGCGGCAGATCATGGACGCCTGGCTACTTGATCAGGATGGCCATCTCAAGCCGCAATACGCGGCGCCAGCCAAGGCGCCGGGCGATCCGCACGTTTGATCGATTACAGCTTCACAGCACAGGCTCACGCAAGCTGAGCATGTGCTGGAAGCTGTCGAGGAACACGGTCTCGGCCTGAGTCATCTTCTGCTCGCGATTCCACAGCAGCTCGATATCGAAATCCACTACGCCGTCCTCCGGTGGTAACCGCCAGAGCAGACCTTGCTCGACATCGCGCCGCACCAGATGCGTCGGCAGACAACCGATGCCGAATCCGGCGCAGATCAATCGGTATATCTCTTCGAAACTGGTGGAAGACGCCACGATCTTGCCGGTGAACCCTTGCTGATCGCGAAACAGCGTCAACGGCGATAGATTGCCGCCGAGCTGATCACTGGTGAAGCTGACGAAGTTCTCCGCCGCCAATTCCTCAAGCGACAGATTCTGTTGCCCGAACAACCGATGGCGCTGCCCGCAAAAGTACGCGTAGGTCTCGCGAAACAACACCCGCCGTTCAAGCCGTGGTTGCGCGAGACGACATAGGCCAACGCCCACCGTGGCAGTTTTTTGCAGCAGTGAACTGATGATGTTCGAGCTGCCCATCACCTCGACTTCCAGCTCGATTTTCGGATGGGTTTCATGGAAGTCCGCCAGAAAATCATCGTAGTGCCGCGCCTGCACACCGCTGACCGTGAGGATGCGGATCTTGCCGACCACGTCATCATGGCGATGCTCGATGACTGTACCCAGTCGTGAAATATCGCCATAAATATCCGCCGCGATACGCAGGACTTCCTCGCCGGTTTCGGTCAGATCAAAGCGCCGTCCGCTGCGCGCAATCAGCACACATTCCAGTTGTTCTTCGAGGCGTTTCAATGCCTGACTCACTGCCGACTGGGTGATGTGCAAGCGCGCAGCGGCGCGGCTCATGCTGCCTTCCTGGCCGATTACCAGGTAGGTGCGCAGCAGATTCCAGTCCAGCCGATCATTGAGAAAGCGCCGACCGACCCAAGGGTTGGAAGAGGACATCAAACACTCCATGTAGTAGCAGAGCTAATACTAGCATTAAGTTTTTGAAAATTGACTAATCCTGTCACGGAAGCGATAAAGCCCACAAGCGCCACAGAGCGTGACCGTCAGCCGCCTGAAACCTGCCCAAAAAAACGATAAATACACAGGGTCCTTGCATGCACACCACCGCTCAGCCGCGTCGCGCCGCGGCCGCTGCCTTCATTGGCACGACCATCGAATTCTACGATTTCTACATCTACGCCACTGCCGCCGCACTGGTGCTTGGGCAAGTGTTTTTCCCCAGCGAAGATCCCGTCACCAGCACGCTCGCAGCCTTCGGCAGCTTCGCCGTCGGCTTCATCGCCAGACCGATGGCCGGGATGGTTTTCGGTCATTTGGGCGACCGTCTCGGGCGCAAGAAAATGCTTCTGGTGACGATGGCGCTGATGGGCCTGGCGACTGCCGGTATCGGCTTGCTGCCGAGCTATGCCAGCGTCGGCATATGGGCGCCGATCGGTTTGATCGTGTTGCGCCTGATCCAAGGGATTTCCGTTGGTGGCGAGTGGGGCGGGGCAGTGTTGATGGCCAGCGAACATGCGCCGGCCAAGCGCAAAACCTTTTACGCATCCTTCGCTCAACTCGGCAGTCCTGCCGGATTGTTGTTGGCCTTGATCGCCTTCCGCCTCGTCACTTCGCTGGAGCCGGAAGAGTTTCTCGCCTGGGGTTGGCGTCTGCCGTTTCTCGCCAGTGGCGTGCTGATGATGGTTGGTTTGATGATCCGTTCCGGCGTGCATGAATCGCCGGAATTCGCCAAGGCCAAAGAGAACAACGAAACCTCGAAATACCCGGTGAAAGACGTGATCCGTCAGTGCTGGCGGCAGATTCTGTTCGCGGCGGCTGCGGTGACCATTGGCTCGGCCGGGTTCTTTTTCACCAACACTTTCATGATCACCTACGTCACCCAATACCAGGGCATTTCGCGGGCGACGATTCTCGACTGCCTGTTTCTGGTCACGGTGATTCAACTGCTCTCGCAACCGCTGTCGGCGCTATTGGCCGAACGCATTGGCGAAGGCCGCTTCCTGACGCTGGTTGCGTTGCTGTGCATGGTCACGCCATACCCGATGTTCCTGCTGGTCGGCACGCAAAACATTTTGCTGATGACCCTCGGCATCGCCGTCGCGGTGGTGATCCTGTCGGCGCTGTACGCAGTGATTGCCGGCTACATGACTCAGGCTTTTCCGGTGCATCTGCGCTATTCGGGGATTTCCATCGCCTATCAATTGAGCTGCGCGCTCGCCGGCGGCACCACGCCTTTGATCGGCACGCTGCTGGCCAGCAAATTTTCCGGGCAATGGCTGCCATTGGCGGTGTTCTTCACATTGCTCTCGACCGTGTCGCTGATCGGTGTCTGTGGCCTCGCTCGGCTGCGTGCCGCACCGGTCGTTCTGCATTCCAACAAAGAGGTGTATTCGTGAGTAAACCTGCCCACATCGATCCGATTGAATGGCATGCCCGCTGTGAGCTCGCCGCGCTGTATCGCTTGATCGCGCATTTCCGTATGACCGACCTGATCGACACGCACATCACCCTGCGTATTCCCGGGCCGGAGCATCATTTTCTGATCAACCGCTACGGGGTGATTTTCGACCGCATGCGCGCCTCGGATCTGGTGCGCATCGATCAGAACGGCAACATTGTCGACCCTGAATATGCGGGTCATCGCGTCAACGCCGCAGGCTTCGTCATTCACTCGGCGATCCACATGGCGCGCCCGGATCTGAACTGCGTGATCCACACGCACACCGCCGCCGGGATGGCCGTCGCTGCGCAAAAACAAGGCTTGCTGCCGATCAGCCAACACGCGCTGAAGTTCTACGGCAAACTCGCTTATCACACCTACGAAGGCATCGCGCTGTCGCTGGATGAACGCGAGCGTTTGATCGCCGACCTCGGCCCGCACCGCGCGATGATTTTGCGCAATCACGGTTTGCTGGTTGGTGGCTCGGGCGTGGCTCAGGCCTTTCAGGAAATCCACTTTCTCGAGCGTGCCTGTCAGGCGCAAGTGCAGGCATTGGCCGGTGGTTCGGAGCTGTATTATCCGTCCCACGAGGTCTGCGCGCACACCGCTGAACAGTTCGACCGCGATGAACAGGACAACATCATCGACCTGGCCTGGGCGGCCGCTTTGACCCTGATCGAATCCCAGCGCGAGTCTTATCTGTCATGAGCACCGTTGCACTGTTGTCCCGCGACTTGCTGTTGCTCGAGCAATTGCAGGCAGCGTTTGCACGCAGCGCGCCGCACCTCACGGCAGTGCTGGCCGATGACCCGCGAGCGCTTGATGCACAGATCGCGGCGTGCTGGTTTCCGCTGCCGGGGAGTCTCGCCGCGTTGCCCAATCTGCAAGTGATTCACTCGGTCGCCGCCGGTATCGATCATCTGGAGCACGATCCGTCGTGCCCGGATCTGCCGGTGTGCCGGGTGGTCGATCCCGGTCATCGGCAAGGCATGACCGAGTATGTGCGTTGGGCGGTGATTCACTTTCACCGGGGATTTGATCAGGTGCTGCAACAGCAAAAACGCCAGCACTGGGAGCGGCCGCAGCAACGCCCGGCGAGTCAGTTCAGGATCGGGATCATGGGCCTGGGATCGCTCGGCAGCGCCATCGCTGAGGATTTAACCAAAGCGGGTTACGACGTTCGCGGCTGGGCGCGCAGTACCAAGGATCTGCCGGGTGTGCAGACCTTCGCCGGCTCGGAATCCTTCACGGCGTTTTTGCACAACGTGGAGCTGCTGATCAACCTGTTGCCACTGACCCACGAGACGCGCGGCATCCTCAATCAAACCACGTTCGAACACCTGGCCACCGGCGCAGCACTGGTCAATGTCGGACGCGGTGCACACTTGAATATCGAGGATCTGCAACAGGCTCTGCAAACCGGAAAACTGCGTGGTGCGATACTCGATGTCTTCGATCAGGAACCATTACCCAGCGACCATCCACTCTGGACAACCGCCGGTGTAACGATCACCCCGCACATGGCCTCGGCAGCTTCCCACGACTGCATCGCCGAGCAGATTGCGGAGAACTTCCGACGACTGAATTCGGGGGAAGAGCTACTCAACAGCGCCGACAGAACGCTGGGTTATTGATCCGCCAGACACGCCTGCAAGCGCTCGATAAACAGTGTCTCGGCGCGGCTCATGCGCTGGTCGCGGTTCCACAGTAAATGGATGTCGACATCGGCAATCCCTTCGTGAGGCGGCAGTCGCCAGAGCAATCCCGCCTCAACGTCGGCCGCCACCACATGCTCCGGCAAGCAACCAATCCCGAACCCGGCGATCACCAGTCGCCGCACTTCCTCCAGGCTCGGCGAGGACGCGACGATGCGTCCGCTGAAACCCTGCTGATCCCGAAAAATCGTCAACGGCGAGAGCATTCCGCCAATTTGGTCGCTGGTAAAACTGACGAAATTCTCGCGCTGCAAATCGCCTTCGCTGACGTCCTCGCGACAGAACAATTCATGGTGCTTGCCGCAGAAAAACGCATAGCGCTGCCGCAGAAACAAACGCTGTTCGAGACGCGGTTGCGGGCGGCGATTGAGGCTCAGGCCGAGGGTCGCGGTTTTCTCCTGCAAGGCGCTGACGATGTCGGAACTGCGCATCACATCAACTTCCAGATCCACCCGTGGATACTGGCGATGGAAGTCGGCAAGAAAGTCATCGAACCGGTCGGAGAAGATCCGGCTGATGATCAGCAGGCGCACTTTACCGATCACTTCGTCGGCCGGCTGTTCGAGCAATCCGCCGACCTGTGACACCTGTCCGTAAATCTCGCCAGCGAGTTCGAAGATCTGCTCGCCGACTTCGGTCAGGGCAAAGCGCGGGCCACGCCGGGCGATCAATTGCCGGCCGAGTTGTTCTTCCAGACGCTTGAGTGCCTGGCTCACCGCCGGTTGCGTCAGGTGCAAACGGGCGGCGGCGCGGCTGATGCTCAGCTCCTGGCCGATCACGCGGAAGGTGCGCAACAGGTTCCAGTCCAGACGATCATTCAGCAGACGTTGTACATCGCGCTCAGCCATCGTGGCCTCGATTATAAGTTGGCGTAATAGTCGGAATAATAAATAGAAAATTGACTAATCATAGCCCCGGGACGATAAATCACTCCCAGACAGGCACCGCCAGAGTGCCTCGCCCCAGCGTTTTCCTCCTGCCAAAAAAACAATCAAAGGAGCCCGACCATGAAGCCCCAAGCTTCCAACCAGCCGCGCCGTGCGGCAGCCGCTGCCTTTATCGGCACCATGATTGAGTGGTACGACTTTTACATCTACGCCACCGCCGCCGCGCTGGTGTTCGGCGCGTTGTTTTTCCCTTCCGATGATCCACTGTTCAGCACCATGGCCGCCTTCGGCACCTTTGCCGTGGGCTTCTTTGCGCGGCCGTTGGGCGGGATCATTTTTGGCCACATCGGCGACCGCATCGGCCGCAAGAAATCGCTGATCATCACGTTGCTGATGATGGGCGTGGTCACCGTGTGCATCGGTCTGCTGCCGACCTACGCCCAGATCGGCGTGGCCGCGCCGATGCTGCTGATTCTGCTGCGCGTCGTCCAGGGTATCGCCGTCGGTGGCGAGTGGGGCGGGGCGGTGTTGATGGCCGGCGAACATGCGCCGAAGGGCCGGCGCAACTTCTTCGCGTCCTTCGCCCAACTCGGTAGCCCGGCGGGTTTGATCCTCTCGCTGCTGGCATTCAGCGCGGTGACCCGTTTGCCCGAAGAAGACTTGATGAGCTGGGGCTGGCGTCTGCCGTTCCTCGCCAGTGCGTTGTTGCTGCTGGTCGGTCTGGCGATTCGTCTGGGCGTAAATGAGTCGCCGGAGTTCCTCGCCAGCCGCGAGAAGGCGAGCAAGGAAACCCGTAAGGAGCAAGCGCCGGTGATGGAGGTTCTGCGCACCGCGTGGCGCCCACTGTTGCTGTGCATCGGCGCCAACACGCTGGGCATCGCTGGAGTGTATTTCACCAACACCTTCATGATCGCCTACACCACTCAACAACTGGCATTGCCGCGCTCATTGATTCTTGAATGCCTGTTCGTCGTTGCGATCATTCAGTTCTGCATTCAGCCGCTGGCGGCATGGACGGCGGAGAAGATCGGTGCCACGCGTTTCCTGTGTCTGGTGTCGTTGCTGGCGATGGCCTCGCCGTATCCGATGTTTGTCCTGGTGAGTTCGGCGCAGGCGCCGCTGATCATTCTTGGCATCGCATTGGCGGTGGTGTGCATGGCGTCGTTTTACGCAGTGATCGCCGGGTACGTCAGTGGCATGTTCGAGACCCGCGTGCGCTACACCGCGATTTCGCTGGCCTATCAGATTTGCGGCGCGGTGGCCGGTGGTCTGACGCCGCTGATCGGCACCATGCTCGCGCACAAATTCACCGGTCAGTGGTGGCCGCTGGCGGTGTTCTACAGCCTGATCGCTGCGGTTTCGCTGATCTGCGTGTTGTCCCTCGCACGCCGCCATGCCAGCGCTCATCGCGCGGAAATGGCCTCAATCTAATCTCGGATTCCAGGAGCACCTCATGTTGAAGATCAATGGCGAACGCCTGTGGGCGAGCCTGATGGCGATGGCCGAAATCGGCGCAACCGCACGCGGTGGCAGCTGCCGTCTGGCGTTGAGCGATGAAGACAAAGCAGGCCGCGAACTGTTCGCCCACTGGTGCCGTGAAGCGGGCATGACGCTGAGTGTCGATGCCATCGGCAACCTGTTCGCCCGCCGCCCAGGCACCGATCCGAACGCGGCGCCAGTGATGATGGGCAGCCACCTCGACACCCAACCGGAAGGTGGCCGTTTCGATGGCGTGTACGGTGTATTGGCCGGTCTGGAAGTGGTGCGCTGCCTCAATGACCAGAACATCAAAACCCGCAAACCGCTGGAAATCGCGGTGTGGACGAATGAGGAGGGCGCGCGGTTTACCCCGGCGATGTTCGGCTCGGCGGTGTTCACCGGGATCATGGATTTGCAGGCCGCATTGGCGGTGCGCGACGCCAACGGCATCAGCGTTGCCGAAGAATTGCAGCGCCTCGGTTACGCCGCTGACCGTGCCTTGGGAGGTGCGGTGGATGCCTATTTCGAAGCGCACATCGAGCAAGGCCCGATCCTTGAAGACAACGCGAAAAGCATCGGTGTGGTCAGCGGTGGCCAAGCGATCCGCTGGCTCGATGTGCGCGTCGAAGGCATGGCCGCGCATGCCGGCACCACGCCGATGCCGTTGCGCAAGGACGCCTTGTACGGCGTGGCACGGATGATTCAGGCGATTGAAGAACTGGCGACGGATTTCGCTCCCGAAGGGCTCACCACCGTGGGCGAACTGAGCATCAATAAATCCTCGCGCAACACCATTCCCGGGCTGGTGAATTTCACCGTCGATTTGCGTCATCACCGTGACGACGCTATCGCCGCGATGGAACAACAAGTGCGCGCACGTTTGCAGGCGATCGCCGATGCGCGGGGGTTGAGCGTGACGATCACCCCGCACTGGATCAGCCCGGCCACGCCGTTTGACGCCGATTGTGTGGCGGCGGTGCAATCGGCGGTGGATGCGCTGGGCTACGCTCAGCAATCGATTGTCAGCGGCGCCGGGCATGACGCGATTCTGCTAGCGCGATACTGCCCGACCGCGATGGTGTTCATTCCGTGCGTCGGCGGCCTGAGCCATAACGAGGCCGAAGACGTGCTGCCCGAGGATGTGCGCCAAGGCACCGATGTGCTGCTCAACGCCGTCCTGGCCCGCGCTGAAATATCCCGGTAATCCCCAATCCCCATGTGGGAGCGGGCTTGCTCGCGAAGGCGTCAGGTCAGCCAATATCGTCGGTGCCTGACACTCCGCTTTCGCGAGCAAGCCCGCTCCCACAGGGGAATGTATTCAGATTCAAGCATTACGTTAACTGACAGGAATCCATCCCATGCGCAGTTTTTTCCACCCAGAACAATTGCTCCACCATCCACGCAGTTACTACTCCCGTGGCCAGATGCGCACGCCGCAGGAAGTCCCCGAGCGCGCGCAGCGTCTGGTGCAAGCCGCGCACAATCTGGGCTTCAGCGTCGTACAACCGACCGACGCCGGACTCGCGCCATTGCTCGCGGTACACGGCGCGCCGTACCTGACATTCCTCCAGGAAGCCCACGCGCGCTGGAAGGAAATCCCCGAAGACTGGGGCGATGAAGTCATGTCGAACATCTTCGTCCGCGAACCCAATGCCCTGCGCGGCATCCTCGCGCAGGCCGCGCGGTATCTCGCCGACGGCAGTTGCCCGGTCGGCGAGCAGACCTGGCGTTCGGCGTACTGGTCGGCACAAAGCGCAGTGGCGGGCGCGCAGGCGTTGATCGATGGCGAACCGGCGGCGTACGCGCTGTGCCGCCCGCCGGGACACCACGCTCGTGCCGAAGCCGCCGGTGGTTTTTGCTATGTGAACAACGCGGCGGTGGCGGCGCAGGTGTTGCGTGACAAGTTCGCCAAGGTCGCGGTGCTCGATACCGACATGCATCACGGTCAGGGCATTCAGGAAATATTCTACGACCGCGATGACGTGCTCTACGTATCGGTGCATGGCGATCCGACCAACTTCTATCCGGGCGTGGCCGGGTTTGCCGAAGAATGCGGTGCGGGCGCGGGAGAGGGCTTCAATCTCAATCTGCCGATGGCGCATGGTGCGAGTGAAGCGGATTTCCTTGGGCAACTCGATGTGGCATTGGCGGCGGTGCGTGAGTTTGGTGCCGAGGTGCTGGTGCTGTCGTTGGGGTTCGATATTTATGAGCTGGATCCGCAGAGCAAAGTGGCGGTGACGCGTGAGGGGTTTGCCACCTTGGGTGAGCGGATTCGCGGGCTTGGGTTGCCGTGTTTGATTGTGCAAGAGGGTGGGTATCACCTGGAGAGTCTTGAGGATAATGCCCGGGCGTTTTTTGTGAATGGTGAGGTTTGGCAGATCTGATATTTGGGTTGTTTGACCGATAGTCTTCGCGAGCAAGCCCGCTCCCACATGTTGAAATGCATTCCAATGTGGGAGCGGGCTTGCTCGCGAAGAGGCCCTTAAAATCGCCGCAAAACTCAGGCCCCCGGCACCGGGCAACTCATGTCCCCTTCCTCACACTTCAAATACTCCTTCAGCGCCTCAACTCGCACCTTGGTCACACTCGTCAGGCAATTGCTGTAAATCAACGGATACACACTCCCACCCGTCACCCCGGATGCCGAAAACTTGCACTCCGCATCACGAAACCCGACCCACGCCCGCTGCGCGCTGACCAACAGCTTCTTGCCATCAGGGTTGTCCTTCAAGCGCCCGGTAATCTGCTGATACACCGCATTCAACTCTTTGTCCGCCGCTTTGAAATCCTGCCCGGCGCACTGGTTCATCGTCGCCTGATCGCTGGCGTTGGCGCAGTCGATGGCGGCGTGGGCGAGGGAGGGGAACAGGAAGGGGGTCAGGGCCAGCAGCAGGCGTGGGGACATTTGCGGTCTCACTTTTGGTATCAGGAATGCCACGCATTGTAGCGATCAGGTTCAACTGCCGCTGTAACCGCGCAGGCGCATGCAGTCATTGGTCAGGTCGATCTGTTTCTCCGCCACCACGATGCCATCACCCACCCCGGCACCGACTGCCGCTGACATGCTTTTGTCCGACGGGGCGCTGCTGTAACTGGCGGTTGCCGATTTGGCCTGGTATTGGCACTCGGCTTTATCGTGATCGATGGTCGCCTGGGTCGCACCGGGTTTGCTCCAGTGATCCACGGAAGTCACGCAAGCGGACAGCGCCAGCAAGGCAGTCCACAGAACGAGGTGCATTGGCCGCATGTCGGTCTCCCGATATCCGTTGGATTGACCCTTGAGTCTAGACGCAACTTCGCGTGGCACCGGTGACCAAATAGCTCCTTGATACAACTTCACATTGGACATGTGGTCATACAAGCCTAGTGTTCAGAACAGGAGGTGACGTATGAAACCAGTACCCAATAGTTTCGAACGCAAGATTTCGCTGAAGGCGCCGCGTTCTCATGTCTGGCGTGCATTGGTCGACGCCGAGGCGTTTGGCCAGTGGTTTGGCGTGGCGCTGGAGGGCAGGCGGTTTATTGCCGGTGAATGGACGCAAGGGCAGGTCACGTATCCGGGTTATGAACACGTGTTGTGGAATGTGCTGATCGAGCGGGTCGAGCCGCAGCAGTTGTTCTCGTTTCGCTGGCATCCGTATGCGGTGAATCCGAAGATCGACTATTCCCAGGAACCGACCACATTGGTCAGGTTCGAGCTGCAGGATTACGAGGACGGCACACTGCTCAAGGTTTCCGAGTCAGGTTTCGCGCATATCCCCGATATTCGCCAGAAAGAGGCTTATTTCATGGACAGCCGCGGCTGGGAGGAGCAACTGAGCCGACTTGAAGAGTTCCTGACCGAAAGTGCCAAGGCCCGAGCGCGTGACGGTGGCTGACATTTTCCAACCGTGGCTGCAGCGTTGGTCATTGGTGCCGGACGGCGAACCGATCATTACGCTGGGCAGCCGTTTGCTGCCAGTGCGCGTGGGCGATACACCTGCGATGCTCAAAGTGGCGATGGATGTCGATGAAAAAATCGGCAACCAACTGATGTCCTGGTGGGACGGCAATGGCGCCGCGCAGGTGCTGGCGCATCACGAGGATGGCTTGCTGATGGAACGGGCTATGGGCCGGCGTTCGCTGATGCACATGGCGCTGAATGGTGAGGACGACGAGGCCAGCCGGATTCTGTGTGCGGCGCTGGCGCGGCTGCATGCGCCGCGCGCGACGCCACCGCCGCCGTTGGTGGAGCTGGGGCCGTGGTTTGCTTCGCTGCGAATCGCTGCGGCCCAGCATGGCGGTCTCTACGGCTTAAGCCTGGAAACGGCAGAAACATTGCTCGCCAACCCGCAAGACGTGGTGGTGTTGCACGGCGACATGCATCACGACAATGTGCTGGATTTCGGTGAGCGTGGTTGGTTGGCCATCGACCCGAAGCGGGTCACGGGCGAGCGCGGTTTTGACTACGCCAATTTGATTTGCAATCCCGATCTGCCCTCAGCCACCAATCCCCAACGTTTTCGCCGACAGCTTGAGGTGATAACCGACGCCGCCGGGATGGATCGCCAAAGACTGCTGCAATGGGTGCTGGCGTTCGCCGGACTATCCGCCGCATGGTTTTTGGAAGATGACGCACTGGAGCAGGCCTCAGGGCAGCTGAAAGTTGCGCAGATTGCCGCTTCCATGCTCGACGCCTGACACGTCTAAGGGTTTTCGGAAGGGTCGCTATGGCGAATGTCCTACACGCGATGGTAGCTATGTCGACTATTGCCGATTGGATCCCACGGTTAATCTAGCCACATCAACTGAGACACAGGGAGTGTTTCAGGATCACGGATGATCGACCATTTGCAAGGATCGCTGCCGACAGGGAGTCGATAATGGTCTTGGGAAAAACCCGCTTCGGCGGGTTTTTTTTTGCCCTGTAGGAGCTTCCGCAGGCTGCGATCTTTTGATCTTGATTTAAAAAAGATCAAAAGATCGCAGCCTGCGGCAGCTCCTACATGGGTTTCAGCGTTATGAGGCGATGAGTTGGCGCAGGACGTAATGCAGGATCCCACCTGATTTGAAGTACTCCACCTCATTCAACGTATCGATCCGGCACAGCACCTCGATTTTCTCCTGACGCCCATCTTCGCGCGTAATCACCAATGGCAAATTCATCCGCGGTGTCAGTTCAACCCCCGTCAAACCTTTGATCTCAAACGTCTCGTTGCCCGTCAGATTCAGGCTCTTGCGGTTCTGATCAAGCTTGAACTGCAGCGGCAAGACGCCCATACCCACCAGATTGGAACGGTGAATCCGTTCAAAACTCTCGGCAATCACCGCTTTCACGCCCAGCAGATTCGTACCCTTGGCCGCCCAGTCACGACTTGAACCGGTGCCATATTCCTGCCCGGCAATTACCACCAGCGGCGTGCCCGAAGCCTGATATTTCATGGCCGCGTCGTAAATCGCCAGTTTCTCGCCGGTCGGAATGTAGATCGTGTTGCCACCTTCTTCACCGCCAAGCATTTCGTTACGAATACGGATGTTGGCGAAGGTGCCGCGCATCATCACTTCGTGATTGCCGCGCCGTGAGCCGTAGGAGTTGAAGTCCCGCGGTTCCACGCCTTTCTCGCGCAGATATTCGCCGGCGGGACTGTCAGCCTTGATGTTGCCGGCGGGGGAGATGTGGTCGGTGGTCACCGAGTCGCCGAGCAAGGCCAGAACGCGAGCGCCTTTGACGTCTTTGATTTCCGGCAACGGCCCGGAAATGTCGTCGAAAAACGGCGGATGCTGGATATAAGTCGAATCGTCCTGCCAGACATAGGTGGCGGCTTGCGGCACCTCGATGGCTTGCCATTGCTCATCACCGGCGAACACCTCGGCGTATTCCTTGTGAAACATCGCGGTGTTGACCTGGCTGACCGCGTCGGCAATTTCTTTGCTGCTTGGCCAGATATCGCGCAAGTACACCGGATTGCCTTGCTTGTCCTCGCCCAGCGGTTCGCTGCTGATGTCGCTGCGCACGCTGCCGGCCAAGGCATAGGCGACCACCAGCGGCGGCGAGGCCAGCCAGTTGGTTTTCACCAACGGATGCACACGACCTTCAAAGTTGCGGTTGCCGGACAGCACCGAGGCGACGGTGAGATCGGCTTTCTGGATGGCTTTTTCAATCGGCTCGGGCAACGGCCCGGAGTTGCCGATGCAGGTGGTGCAGCCGTAGCCGACCAGCGAAAACCCGAGCTGGTCGAGGTATTGCGTCAACCCGGCAGCCTTGTAGTAGTCGGTAACCACTTTCGAGCCCGGCGCCAGCGAACTCTTCACCCATGGCTTGCGGGTCAGGCCTTTTTCCACGGCTTTTTTCGCCAGCAGACCGGCCGCCATCATCACGCTCGGGTTGGAGGTGTTGGTGCAGGAGGTAATTGCCGCGATCACCACCGCACCGTTTTTCAGACGATAGGTGTGGCCTTCGTATTCATATTCGGTTTCGCCGACCAGATCGGCATTGCCCACCGCCACGCCACCACCGCCCTCACTTTCCAGGCGTCCTTCATCTTTACTGGTGGGTTTGAATTGCAGATCGATGAAGTCGCTGAAGGCTTGCGGCACATTGGGCAGCGACACACGATCCTGCGGACGTTTCGGCCCGGCCAGACTCGCTTCGACGCTGCCCATGTCCAGCGCCAGGCTATCGGTGAACACCGGTTCCTGACCGGGCAAACGCCACAGGCCTTGAGCCTTGGTGTACGCCTCGACCAGTTTCACCGTTTCCGGCGGCCGCCCGGACAGACGTAGATATTCCAGCGTCACGTCGTCGACCGGGAAGAAACCGCACGTCGCGCCGTATTCCGGGGCCATGTTGGCGATGGTCGCGCGGTCAGCCAGCGGTAGGTCAGCGAGGCCGTCGCCATAGAATTCGACGAATTTGCCGACAACGCCTTTCTTGCGCAGCATCTGCGTAACCGTCAGCACCAGGTCAGTGGCAGTAATGCCTTCTTTGAGTTTGCCGGTCAGTTTGAAGCCAATCACTTCCGGAATCAGCATCGACACCGGTTGCCCGAGCATCGCTGCTTCCGCCTCGATCCCGCCGACGCCCCAGCCGAGTACGCCGAGGCCGTTGATCATGGTGGTGTGGGAGTCGGTGCCGACCAAGGTGTCGGGGAAGGCATAGGTGCGGCCGTCTTCATCCTTTGTCCACACGGTGCGGCCGAGGTATTCAAGGTTGACCTGGTGGCAGATGCCGGTGCCCGGCGGGACTACGCTGAAGTTGTCGAAGGCGCTCTGGCCCCAGCGCAGAAAGGCGTAACGCTCGCCGTTGCGCTGCATTTCGATATCGACGTTCTGCTCGAATGCGCTCGGCGTGGCGAATTTGTCGACCATCACCGAGTGGTCGATCACCAGATCCACCGGTGACAGCGGGTTGATCCGCTGCGGGTCGCCGCCAGCCTTGGCCATCGCCGCACGCATGGCGGCGAGGTCGACCACGGCGGGAACTCCGGTAAAGTCTTGCATCAATACGCGGGCAGGGCGGTACTGGATTTCTCGATCGGAGCGACGCTCCTTGAGCCATGCGGCAATCGCCTTGAGGTCAGCGCCGGTGACAGTTTTTTCATCTTCCCAGCGCAGCAGGTTTTCCAGCAGTACTTTCAACGACATCGGCAGCTTGTCCAGATCGCCCAGGCTTTTAGCGGCATCCGGCAGGCTGAAATAGTGGTAGGTCTTTTGGTCAATCTGCAGTGTTTTGAGGGTCTTCAGACTATCGAGGGACGGCATTACGATCACTCCTTTGAATCCGCACGGCTACGGATTGAGGGGACGGGCAGAGCTATCAACGTAGCTCTGTTTTCATTAGCTGGCTAATAACTGGACTCTATGGGCAAGTCCAAGGTTCCGACATCGGCTATCATGCGCCGGTTTTCGTGACAGGCTTTGCTTCAACGCAAGGCTTGAGCATCGCGCAGGGGCCGAATGATCGCCCGCTGCCCAGGAGTAAGAATGAACACCCTATTCATGCATTGCCGGCCAGGCTTCGAAGGCGAAGTCTGTTCGGAAATTTCCGAACTCGCCGCCCAGCTCAACGTGGCCGGTTACGCCAAGGCCAAAGCGGCCACCGCCTGCGCCGAGTTTGTCTGCACCGAAGAAGACGGCGCCGAGCGCCTGATGCGCGGCCAGCGTTTCGCCGAGCTGATCTTCCCGCGCCAATGGGCGCGCGGCGTATTCATCGATCTGCCGGAAACCGACCGCATCAGCGTGATCCTCGCGCACATGGCCGATTTCCCGGTGTGCGGCAGCCTGTGGCTGGAAGTCGTCGACACCAACGACGGCAAGGAACTGTCGAACTTCTGCAAGAAATTCGAAGGCCCGCTGCGGAAGGCGCTGACCGGCGCCGGCAAACTGGTCGACGACGCCAGTAAGCCGCGCCTGTTGCTGACGTTTAAAAGTGGCCGAGAAGTGTTTCTGGGTATGGCGGACGCTGGCAACTCGGCGATGTGGCCAATGGGCATTCCGCGCCTGAAGTTTCCGCGCGAGGCACCAAGCCGTTCGACGTTGAAGCTGGAAGAAGCCTGGCACCACTTTATCCCGCGTGATCAGTGGGAAGATCGTCTGCACAGTGACATGACCGGCGTCGACCTTGGCGCAGCGCCAGGCGGCTGGACCTGGCAACTGGTCAATCGCGGCATGCTGGTGACGGCGATCGACAATGGCCCGATGGCTGAAAGCCTGATGGACACCGGTCTGGTGCAGCATTTGATGGCCGACGGTTTCACCTTCAAGCCCAAGCAACCGGTGGACTGGATGGTCTGCGACATCGTCGAAAAGCCTGCGCGTAACGCAGCGATGCTCGAAGAGTGGATCGGCGAGGGGCATTGCCGCGAGGCGGTGGTCAACCTGAAGCTGCCGATGAAGCAGCGTTATGCCGAAGTGAAGCGTTTGCTTGAGCGCATCGCCGATGGCTTCAAGGCCCGTGGGATCAAGGTCGATATCGGCTGCAAACAGCTGTACCACGACCGTGAAGAAGTGACCTGCCACCTGCGCCGTCACGACATCAAGAAACCAAAATCCCGCTGATTCTCCCTGTAGGAGCTGCCGAAGGCTGCGATCTTTTGATCTTGTTTTTGAAGATTCAGATCAAAAGATCGCAGCCTTCGGCAGCTCCTACATAGGATGCGGTTTAACGCTATAGATGACCGAACACCCGGCATTGCGCGACAATGCCGGCCAGTTTCAGGAGTAAATCATGAGTGAAATGATCGATACCCCGGTCGACGGTACCCTCGACGCCACCGGCCTTAACTGCCCGGAACCGGTAATGATGTTGCACCAGCACATCCGTGACCTGGTGCCCGGCGGCCTGCTCAAGGTGATTGCCACCGACCCCTCGACCCGTCGCGACATCCCGAAGTTCTGCGTGTTTCTCGACCATGAACTGGTCGGCCAACACGAAGAGGCCGGCACGTATCTGTACTGGATCCGCAAGAAACACGGCTGACTCCAAGACAAACGCATAACCAAATGTGGGAGCGAGCTTGCTCGCGAATGCGATGTACCAGTCACCATAAATATCGACTGTTACACCGCATTCGCGAGCAAGCCCGCTCCCACATTTTTACCTTGCGTCAGGCCTTAACCTGCCGAACGACTGATCCGAATCCGCTTGCGCGCACTGCGCGTCAGGCGGATCGACAGCATCAACGCCGCGCAGCTCAGGCCGACGATCAAACCCTGCCACAACCCACTCGGGCCACGTGGCTCGCCGAGCCAGTCGGTCAGGCCGAGGGCGTAACCCACCGGCAAACCAATGCCCCAATAGGCAAACAGGGTCAGAATCATCGTCACCCGAGTGTCCTGATAACCGCGCAGCGCACCGGCGGCAGTAACCTGAATCGCATCGGAAAACTGGAACAGCGCCGAGTACACAATCAGCATCGCCGCGATGTGAATCACCGTCGGGTCGGCGGTATAAATCGCCGCAATTGGCTCGCGCAGTAACAACATCATGCTCGCCGACAGGCAAGCGTAGGCCAGCGCGGTGCCCATGCCGACGCCAGCAGCAAAACGCGCTTCACGCGGTTCTTCACGACCCAGTGCCTGTCCGACCCGAACAGTCACGGCCATGCCCAGCGAATACGGAATCATGAACACCAGCGAGCTGACATTCAGCGCAATCTGATGCCCGGCCACCACCGTGGCGCCGAGGCTGCCGATCAACAGAGCGATCACCGCAAAGATGCTCGATTCGGCAAACACCGCAATGCCAATCGGCAAACCAATCGCCAGTAAACGCTTGATCACTGCCCACTGCGGCCAGTCGAAACGGCTGAACAGTTCGCTCGAACGATAGGCCGGCGCCCAACGCTCACAACCGGCCAGACCCAGCGCCATCACCCACATCACGATCGCCGTGGCCCAGCCGCAGCCGACGCCGCCCATCGCTGGCACGCCGAAGTGGCCATAGATGAAGATGTAGTTCAGCGGAATATTCAGCGCCAGACCGCACAGACCCAGCACCATCGCCGGGCGGGTTCGGCCGATGCCGTCACTGGTGCAACGCAGCACGTGATAAAACGCCACCGCCGGCAAACCACTGGCGATGCCGTGCAGGTATTGCATGCACGGGCCGATCAGCTCCGGGTCGACCTTCATCAGGTGCAGCACTGGTTCGGCGGCCACCAGCATCGCAGTCGCGATCAGGCCAACCACCAACGCCAGCCACAACGCCTGACGCACGATCGGGCCGATCTCGCTGTGCTTGCCGGCGCCAAAGCGCTGGGCGACTTTCGGCGTGGTGGCGAGCAGGGTGCCGGTCATTAACAGAAACACCGGCACCCAGATCGAGTTGCCCAGTGCCACTGCCGCCAGATCCTTGGGCCCGACGCGCCCGGCCATCACCGCATCGACGAAGCCCATGGCCGTGGTCGCCAGCTGCGCGATGATGATCGGCAGCGCGAGGGCGAGCAGGTTTTTGAACTCCAGACGAATCCGCGCGGGGCGGGTCAGGGAGACGGTGACAGGTTGGTCAGTTACAGAATTCACAGGCAAAGCGTCCACAAAGGTTGATGCGCAAGGCGCCGCATTCTACGCCGCTGACGTTACAGTCAGGAAAAATCCTCTGTTGCGGATTTGTAATCGGGTAGGAGCTGCCGCAGGCTGCGATCTTTAGGTTTTTAAGATCACCATCAAAAGATCGCAGCCTGCGGCAGCTCCTACAGTTAAACTGCCGATCCGCCCAAGGAGCCCGCCATGCTGATTGTTGCCGACGAAAATATCCCGCTGCTCGATGCCTTTTTTGCCGGTTTCGGCGAAATCCGCCGGGTGCCGGGCCGTTCCATTGACCGTGCGACGGTCGAGCAGGCCGATGTGTTGCTGGTGCGTTCGGTGACCAACGTCAACCGTGCGCTGCTTGAAGGCAGCAAAGTGCGTTTTGTCGGCACTTGCACCATCGGCACCGATCATCTGGATCTGGAGTATTTCAACGAGGCCGGCATCACCTGGTCCAGCGCGCCCGGCTGCAATGCCCGGGGCGTGGTCGACTATGTGCTCGGCAGCTTGATGACCCTCGCCGAAATAGAGGGTGTCGATCTGACTAAACGCACTTACGGGGTGATCGGCGCCGGTGAGGTTGGCGGTCGCCTGATCAATGTCCTCAAGGGCTTGGGCTGGAACGTCAAAGTCTGCGATCCGCCGCGTCAGGCAGCAGAGGGCGGCGATTACGTCAGCCTCGAACAGATCATCGAGCAGTGCGACGTGATCAGCCTGCACACTCCGTTGACCCGCAGCGGTGACGGCGCGACCTGGCATCTGTTCGATCAGCAGCGTTTGCAGCAACTCAAACCCGGCGCCTGGCTGATCAACGCCGCGCGCGGCCCGGTCGTGGATAACGCGGCCCTGCGCGAAGTGCTGCTGGAGCGCGAAGACCTGCAAGCAGTGCTGGATGTCTGGGAAGCAGAACCAGAAGTTGACGTCGCGCTGGCCGAACTCTGCGTGCTGGCAACGCCGCACATTGCCGGTTACAGCCTTGATGGCAAGCAACGCGGCACCGCACAGATCTATCAGGCGTACTGCGAGTTCATCGGCCAGCCTGCAAGCATTCAGCTCAGCGACTTGCTGCCGGCACCGTGGTTGTCGGAAGTTTCCCTGCACGCCGACAGCGATCCGGCGTGGGCGTTGGCGATGTTGTGCCGTGGCGTGTACGACCCGCGCCGCGACGACGCGGATTTCCGCCGCAGCCTTGTAGGCAGCGTCGCTGAGCAGCGTGCGGCGTTTGATGTGTTGCGCAAACAGTATCCGGTGCGACGCGAGATTGAAGGGCTGAAAGTGCGGATTGAAGGGGCGTCGCCAGTGTTGCGGCAGATTGTGGCGGCGCTGGGTGCAATCCTAATCCCGTAACCTCCCATAACCCCTGTAGGAGCTGCCGAAGGCTGCGATCTTTTGATGTTGTTTTTTACAAGCAACATCAAAAGATCGCAGCCTTCGGCAGCTCCTACACGATCCGTCGGCGAATCCCGGACAGAAAAAACCCGGCCAAAATGGGGCCGGGTCAGGAAGACGGTGGCTATATCACTCTTGTTCGGCAGGCTTGACCAATCGCTTCTCCAGTTCGCTGCACGCTTGCTGGATCATGTCTTCAGTGATCGGTACTTCACGCCCATCCTTATCAATAATCGAGCAACCCAGAGGTTGGCCGGGCTTGGTGCGGATCACTTCAATCTTGTCATCGCTGCTGTGTTGCAAGGACATGGCCTGTCTCCTCATCAGGTTATTCGCCAAGGTTAAAACCGCCACGTGACCGGGCTGTGACAGCACCCTGCGGTCTGTCTGCGGCGGCATCTCCACTCAAACAGAAATGACCGCTCGTCTCAACCCGAACTTTAGACCAATAGCCTCTAGGGGCTAGTCGTCACGGGCATATTTAACCTGACTCATTGTGATTTACAGAGTTCCACCCCATTTCAATGACTAGGCTGGCCCTATTCATCTGCGCAGATGTGAACCCGAATGATCTCGATGCTTTCCTCCCGACACCGGCGCGCCCTGCGTCTGACCAGCCATTTTCTCCTGCCCTATCGTTGGCAGGCCTTTGGCGCGCTGCTCGCATTGATCGTCACCGCCGGCATTACCTTGTCGATGGGCCAGGGCATCAAGCTGCTGGTCGATCAGGGTTTCATGACCCAGTCGCCGCATTTGCTCAACCAGTCGATTGGCCTGTTCATGCTGTTGGTCGTCGGACTGGCGATCGGCACCTTTGCCCGGTTTTATT
Source organism: Pseudomonas sp. 18058 (assembly GCF_902706155.1). NCBI lineage: Bacteria > Pseudomonadati > Pseudomonadota > Gammaproteobacteria > Pseudomonadales > Pseudomonadaceae > Pseudomonas > Pseudomonas sp. 18058. The sequence continues at coordinate 59,489 of NZ_CACSJY010000028.1, read as the reverse complement.
GGGTGTCGTGGATCGGTGAGCGGGTTGTCGCGGACATTCGTCGACAGGTGTTCAACCACTTGGTGTACCTGCATCCGGGGTTTTACGAAGACAACCGCAGCTCGGAAATCCAGTCGCGCCTTACCGCGGACACGACATTGCTGCAGTCGGTGATCGGCTCGTCGCTGTCGCTGTTTCTGCGCAATCTGCTGATGGTCATCGGCGGAGTTGTGCTGCTGTTCATCACTAACCCCAAACTCACCAGCATCGTGGTGATCGCGCTGCCGCTTGTAGTCGCGCCGATCCTGATTTTCGGCCGCCGTGTGCGCAATCTGTCGCGCCAGAGTCAGGATCGCATTGCCGACATTGGCAGTTACGTCTCCGAAACCCTTGGCCAGATTAAAACCGTGCAGGCCTACAACCATCAGGTGCAGGACGAGCATCGCTTTGCCTCGACGGTCGAGCAGGCTTTTGAAACCGCGCGTAAACGCATCTTCCAGCGTGCGTGGCTGATTACCCTGGTGATCGTGCTAGTGCTGGGCGCGGTCGCGGTGATGTTATGGGTCGGCGGCATGGACGTGATCGCCGGGCGCATTTCGGCGGGTGAACTGGCGGCGTTTGTGTTTTACAGCCTGATCGTCGGCAGTGCTTTCGGCACGCTGAGCGAAGTGATCGGCGAGCTGCAACGCGCTGCCGGCGCTGCCGAACGCATCGCCGAACTGCTGCGCTCGGAAAATATCATCCAGCCGCCCACCTCCGGGTTGGTGACGTTGCCTGAGCGCGTGCGCGGCGAGTTGGAGCTGCGGGATGTGCGTTTTTCCTACCCGTCGCGTCCAGAAAGCTACGCCGTCGATGGCTTGAATCTGACCGTCCGCGCGGGCGAAACCCTGGCGCTGGTAGGGCCGTCCGGCGCCGGGAAATCCACGGTGTACGATTTGTTGCTGCGATTTTACGACCCGCGCGAAGGACAAATTCTCCTCGATGGCGTGCCCTTGACCCGCCTCGATCCTCTGGATCTGCGCCGTTGCTTCGCCCTCGTTTCGCAAACGCCAGCGCTGTTCTTTGGCAGCGTCGAGGAAAACATTCGTTATGGCTGCCCGACGGCCACGCTGGAGCAGGTCAAGGAAGCCGCGCGAATCGCCCACGCCCACGATTTCATCGAACAAATGCCAGACGGCTACCAAACCCACTTGGGCGACGGCGGCCTCGGTCTTTCCGGCGGCCAACGCCAACGTCTGGCCATCGCCCGGGCGCTGCTGGTGGACGCGCCAATCCTGCTGCTCGACGAAGCCACCAGCGCCCTCGACGCGCAAAGCGAACACTTGATCCAGCAAGCCTTGCCGAGCCTGATGCACAACCGCACGACGCTGGTGATTGCGCACCGTTTGGCCACAGTGAAAAACGCCGACCGGATCGCCGTGATGGATCAGGGCAAATTGGTCGCGGTGGGGACACATCAGGAATTGATTGCCAGTAATCCGCTGTATGCACGGCTGGCGGCGTTGCAGTTTAGTGATGGTCAGGAAACGTCTAAACAACACCTATGAATGATGAGCGCCCGTAGGAAATGCTTGGAGGGGACATGAGTGGTTACCAACCGCCGTTGAACCTGAACACTCGAATGGTTGCTGTGATCGCTAACATCAGCGAGCAAATCGGTCGGAAGCGGATCGGATGGCCGAATCGACACCCTTCGTCGAGTACATGCTTCAAGCCTTAAGTCTTGCGCTGCAAGAAGCAATCAGCAATGAGCCTTCAACCGACCAAGTAACCGACCAAGTAACCGACCAAGTAGCGATGTTGCTCGGCGTATTTGATGGGGCTGATCACCTGAGCGTAAACGAGCTCATGGGTAGCCTCGGGCTGGCTCACAAGGCAACCTTTCGCGCGAACTATCTCAAACCCGCACTGGCTATTAAATTGATTGAAATGACCGACCCCGATTCGCCCAGGAGCCCAGTACAAAAGTATCGCCTGACTGCACGGGGCAAAACGACAGCCCCCACATTCAGGTAGGAGCTGCCGCAGGCTGCGATCTTTTGATCTTGCTCCAAACAAAATGCCCGCATTTTCATGCGGGCATTTTTTTCAGGTCAAAAGATCGCAGCCTTCGGCAGCTCCTACAGTTCATTGGTCGTCGAAGTAGCGCTCATGCCAATCCACCAGCGGCTGTGGCGAGTTGAGTTTCTGGCCGTAGATCACCGAGTACGACAGTACGTTTTGCACGTACTGGCGGGTTTCGTCGAACGGGATGCTTTCCACCCAGACGTCGAAGCTCAGGTGATCGGCGCCGCGCAGCCATTGGCGCACACGACCGGGGCCGGCGTTGTAAGCGGCGGAGGCGAGGACGCGGTTGCCGTTGAACTGGCTGTGCACCTGGCTCAGATAAGCTGCGCCGAGCTGGATGTTTTTGTCCGGATCGAGCACTTGTTGCGGCGAGGCCAGCGGAATGCTGAACTTGCGCGCGGTTTCCTTGGCGGTGGCGGGCATCAGTTGCATCAGGCCGCTGGCACCGACGCCGGAGCGGGCGTCGTCCATGAAGGCGCTTTCCTGACGGGTGATGGCGAACACCCAGCTCGAGTGCAGTCCGCGAACCTTGGCTTCACGCACGAGAGTTTCGCGGTGGGCCATCGGGAAGCGGATGTCCAGGTCGTCCCAATACTGCGCCTGACTGATGGTGCGGATCGCCGGGAAATACCATTTCAGGTCATAAGCCAGTTTTGCCTGCGCGACCATTTCGTCACGATTGAAATGACGGCTGACGTGGTACCACTCGCGGCGACCGTCGACGATCTGCCCGCGCGCATGGAATTCAAGCGCACGGCGTACGCCAGGCGTGTTGCGAACCTTGTTGATCAACGCCTGGCTCAGCACCAGTGGCTTGTTGTTCAACGAATACGGCGATTGCGAGCGGTCGGCGGCGAGGAAACCGTAGAAGTCACGTTCACGCGCCAGATTTTTGTACAGGGTCTGTGCTTCCGGGTTCTGCGGTTGCGCCAGTTCCAGACTGCGCGCCTGCCAGTAACGCCAGCGGTTGGTGGTGGCGAGATCCTGCGGCAGACGCTTGGTCAGTTGGTAAGCATCGTCCCAACGCGCCAGACGCAACAGCAGACGCAAACGCCATTCGGACACGGTGTTGTCACGCAGTTCCGGGTCGTATTTGGTCATCACGTCCAGCGCGCGGCTGTCGAAACGCCGGGCCAGGGTCAGGCCTATTTCCCGGGCGATCGCGACTTTTTCATCGCGGGAGAAATGCATGCTGCTGGCGTAACCATCGAGCAGCGCCATGGCCTTGTCCGGATCCTGACGGGCGAGGCGGCGCAGGCCGAGGCTGACCACGTCGGACATCGGTTCATCCGCCGGAGTGAAGCGCGATGGTTGGTTGAGCAACTCGGGTTTCTGCGCGACATCGACCAGCAATCGACCGCGCGGGGCGAGGGTGGTCAGGCCGTTAACGAGGCTGTTGGCGAGCGGATAGTTGCGCGCCTGAGCGGCGAGTTTGGTGCGCTCCCAGCGTTTCTGTTCGGTCAACTGGCCGTCAGCGGCCCAGATGCCGAACAGCGCGTCACACGCGGCGGGCTGCGATTTGCCGGTCAGCCAGAGCTTGTCGGCATTGGCATAACCTTCGGATTTTTTGTCGTGGGTGATCTGGTACTGCGCATTCAGGCAGTCCAGTTCGGTGAAGTTGAGCTTCGGATCGTAGTACTTGACGAAGGTCGCCCAGTCGCCACGGTCGGCGAGCCAGCGCAACCAGCGCAGCTTCATCCAGTTGGCCTGGGGCAGGTCACCGTGCTCGGCGAGGAATTTTTCGATTTCCTCGTTGCTTGCGCTTTTCAGGCGCGCGGTCAATTCGTCGTAAGCCAGATACGGTTCCAGCGGATAATCGGCCAGGGCCTGGCTGTAACGGAAATACGGGCCGGTGTCGCCTTTGGCCAAGGCGCGCTTGGCTTCATCGTAATACTGGCGTTGGGTGGACAGATCCACCGCCTGGGCGGATTGAACGGCAGCGGCGGTAAGTAGCAAGCAGGACAAAACACTGAAAAGGCGACTGCGCATGAGACATCCGGGCAGAGAAATCATGACAAGTGCCGACCTCGGTCAGCACTGAATTGTCTGTAGCTTAGCCTTTTGCCAGCGAGCGGCGAAAGCTTTGCGGGCCTCGCTGCACAAGTTCGCAACAATTGTTGTGCAGAGTGCTTCGACAGACAAATTGCCGGCCTGCTGGAGCCCTAAGTCAGGTAGAATGCGCGCCCGGTTTTTGGAGAAGCTCATGACCCTGCTCAAATTCAGCGATGTGTCCCTTGCGTTCGGCGCTATGCCGTTGTTGGACAAGGTGTCCTGGCAGATCGCCCGTGGTGAGCGGGTGTGCATCATCGGCCGCAACGGCACAGGCAAGTCCAGCATGATGAAGCTGGTCAAGGGCGATCAAAAGCCCGATGACGGCTCCGTGTGGCGTGCCCCCGGTCTGAAAATCGGCGAATTGCCGCAAGAATTGCCAGTGGCCGACGATCGGACGGTGTTCGACGTGGTCGCTGAAGGCCTGGATGGCGTGGGCGCGTTGCTCGCCGAGTACCATCATTTGGCGCAGAACTGCGTCACTGAAGAAGACCTGAACAAGCTGATGCACGTTCAGCAAGACCTCGAAGCCCGTGATGGCTGGCGCTTGCAGACGTTGGTCGACAGCACCCTGAGCCGCCTGCAACTGCCGGCCGACAAGACCCTCGCCCAGTTGTCCGGCGGCTGGCGTCGTCGCGTGCTGCTGGCGCAGGCGCTGGTGTCCGAACCGGATCTGCTGCTGCTCGACGAACCGACCAACCACCTCGACATCGGTGCGATTGCCTGGCTCGAAGAAGCGCTGAAAGATTTCCAGGGTGCCGTGCTGTTCATCACGCACGACCGTTCCTTCCTGCAAAACCTTGCCACGCGCATCCTCGAATTGGATCGCGGCGGCCTGATCGACTGGAACGGCGACTACGCCAGTTTCCTCGTGCACAAAGAAGCCGCGCTGGCCGCTGAAGAAACCGCCAACGCGCTGTTCGACAAGAAACTGGCCCAGGAAGAAGTCTGGATCCGCCAGGGCATCAAGGCGCGCCGCACCCGTAACGAAGGCCGCGTCCGCGCCCTGAAAGCTTTGCGCGTTGAGCGCAGTGAGCGTCGTGAGCGCACCGGCAAGGCCAATATTCAGTTGGACACTGCCGACAAGTCCGGCAAGCAGGTGATGGTGCTCGAGAACGTGAGTTTCGCTCACCCGGGCGGCCCGTTCCTGATCAAGGATTTTTCGATGGTGCTGACGCGCGGCGACCGTATCGGTCTGCTCGGCGCCAACGGTACCGGCAAGACCACGCTGCTGAAACTGATGCTCAGCGGTCTGCAACCGACTAGCGGCAAAGTGGAAGAGGGCACGCGGATCGACGTGGCCTACTTCGATCAGTTGCGTCATCAACTGGATCTGGAAAAAACCGTTATCGACAACGTTGCCGAAGGTCGCGACTTCATTGATATCGACGGCCAGAGCCGCCACGTGCTGAGTTATCTCGGCGACTTCCTGTTCAGCCCGCAGCGTGCTCGCACGCCGGTCAAGGCGCTGTCGGGTGGTGAGCGTGCGCGTCTGTTGTTGGCGAAGCTGTTCAGCAAACCGGCCAACCTGCTGGTGCTCGACGAACCGACCAACGACCTCGACGTGGAAACGCTGGAGCTGCTTGAAGAAGTGCTGCTGACGTTCAACGGCACCGTGCTGATGGTCAGCCACGACCGGGCATTCCTCGACAACGTGGTCACCAGCACCCTGGTCTTCGAAGGTGAAGGCAAGGTGCGTGAATACGTCGGCGGCTATCAGGACTGGATCCGTCAGGGCGGCTCGCCGCGTCTGCTGGGCGTGACTGAAAGCAAATCCGGCAAGGCTGACCTGAATTCGGCAGTGGTAACGGCTGAGCCGGCTGCGGTGGCTGAACCTGCCGCTACCGCCCCGGCGGCCAAGAAGAAGCTGAGCTACAAGCTGCAGCGCGAGCTGGAAGCGTTGCCGGGCGACATCGACGCCAAAGAGCAGCAGATCGCTGCGGTGGAAGCTGAAATGGCGGATGCCGGTTTCTATCAGCGTCCTGCGGCTGAGACGGCCAAGGTGATTGCTTCTTTGGAGCAGTTGCACGCTGAGCTGGATGCGTTGATGGAGCGTTGGGCCGAGCTGGATGCCTGATTGATCCCGTAACAAAAAAGCCCGGCGCTCAGTGATGAGCGCCGGGCTTTTCATATGTAATGCGATCTATCGGTCTACGCAGATCAAATGTGGGAGCGGGCTTGCTCGCGAAAGCGGTTTAGCATTCAACATGTCTGTCGACTGTTATAACGCTATCGCGAGCAGGCTTACTCCTACAGGGTGCAGTGTTTCAGCGTTTGACCAGGTGGACGGCGAGCACATCGCAAGGCGCACCGTGCAGTACGTCGTTCGCAGTGGAGCCGAGCAACAAGGCCAGACCATGACGACCATGGCTGCCAACCACAATCAGATCGCATTGCTGTTCCTTGGCGAAGTGGTGGATTTCCTGACGTGGCTGGCCATAGGTCAAATGGCAGTTGGCGCCTTCGAGCTCGGAGTATTTGAGCTTCAGGCGCTCCAGGCGCTCCTTGGCCTGATCGAACTGCTGTTGTTGCAGTTGTGACAGATCCATCGGCACGTCGCCGCCGAACGCCATGGCCATTGGTTCGACAATATGCACCAGCGACAGCTTGGCACCGTTGCTCACCGATAGCTCGCGGGCGCGGTGAATCACAGGGTCGCACTCTTCAGTCAGATCTACGGCGACCAGGATATGGGTGTAGGGCATGAGGTGCTCCTCGTGACGGTTCAATATTGTTAAGTATGGCTGGTTTCAAGCGCATTGGTTCCGAAGTGGAGCAATGGCTCATCAAAAATCGGGAGTAGAGATATGACGGTCTGGTTGGTGGTGTCAATCCTGTTGGTGGTTTTGAGTCCGCTGGCGTGGTTGCGTCCATCGCGTGCGCAAAGCGGTCGCATCGCCCTGCGCATGGAGGCGCGCCGCATCGGTCTGGCCATGCAGCTGGCGCCTCAGGAGTGGCCACACTGGATGGCGCAAGAGCCGCCGAGCCCGTGCGCGCAATATCATCGGCCGCGCCGTAGCAAGCAGCCGGCGTGCTGGACGTATTGGCAGAAATCGCCGGGTGCGTGGGTCAATCAATGGCAGGAAGCCTGCGAAGATCCGGCGCTGCTTAATCATTTCGAAAAGTTGCCGGGCAACGTTTTCAAAGTTGAAGCCGACAAGCAGATGATCGCCTTGTATTGGGGTGAGAAAGGCGAAGCCTCGGTTTTGCTGGATATCGACGCGACTCTGAAAGCGCTGGCATGACGCGCGGACTTTTCCCACTGCAACGGTGGGGAATGTCCGGCAGACGCGCATTAAAAAGCCCGACATGATTCATCGGGCTGGGTTGGCCAGGCAGGCCGGTAAATCTTTTTACAACGAATCTCGCTTGCAGCGCTCAGCGCTTTTCCCTGTAGTCCAGCCAGCGTAGCCTGTTAAACAAGGCTCGGCGCTAATTAGGGCGACTTTTCTAACTATTGATTCTATGAATGGCTCCTCATGCGGGCGCGTGTTGCCGGTCTGCGTGGTGCGGAAATGACCGCAAAGTCGCATTTCAACCCGTATTTTGGGCGATTGACAATTGTCGGAAATTCCGTGAAGGTGACGTACCCAAATCAAACGGGCGTATGAATTGAGCGTTTGTCTTACTGACCGCTCCTACAGAATCCCGACTATCGCGTTGGCGGGTGTGCCGGGTGAATGGGTATCAGCAGTGACGAAGAAGCGTCCTGCCAAACCATTCGCTTGCGTCCGACGTGTACTGTTCAGCTTCCATATCGTGGAGATCAGTTGATGATTTACGAAGGTAAAGCCATCACGGTTAAAGCTCTTGAAAGTGGCATCGTCGAATTGAAATTCGACCTCAAGGGTGAGTCCGTCAACAAGTTCAACCGTCTTACCCTGAACGAACTGCGTCAGGCCGTAGACACCATCAAGGCAGATGCTTCGATCAAGGGCGTGATCGTCAGCAGTGGCAAGGACGTATTCATCGTCGGCGCCGACATCACCGAATTTGTCGAGAACTTCAAGCTGCCGGATGCCGAGCTGGTTGCTGGCAATCTCGAAGCCAACAAGATCTTCAGCGATTTCGAAGACCTCAATGTTCCGACCGTAGCGGCCATCAATGGCATCGCTCTGGGCGGCGGTCTGGAAATGTGCCTGGCGGCTGACTATCGCGTCATGTCGACCAAAGCCAAGATCGGTCTGCCGGAAGTCAAACTGGGCATCTACCCAGGCTTCGGCGGCACCGTGCGTCTGCCGCGCCTGATCGGTGCCGACAACGCCATCGAGTGGATTGCCTCCGGTAAGGAAAACCGCCCTGAAGACGCGCTGAAAGTCAGTGCTGTCGACGCTGTGGTTGCTCCAGAAAAACTGCAGGAAGCGGCTCTTGAACTGATCAAACGCGCCATTTCCGGCGAGTTCGATTACAAGGCCAAGCGTCAGCCGAAGCTGGATAAGCTCAAGCTGAACGCCATTGAACAAATGATGGCTTTCGAAACCGCCAAAGGTTTCGTTGCCGGTCAGGCTGGCCCGAACTACCCGGCGCCGGTTGAAGCGATCAAGACCATCCAGAAAGCTGCGAACTTCGGTCGTGACAAGGCTCTGGAAGTCGAAGCTGCCGGTTTCGTCAAACTGGCCAAGACCTCTGCTGCGCAGAGCTTGATCGGTCTGTTCCTGAACGATCAGGAACTGAAGAAGAAGGCCAAGGCCTACGACGAAATCGCCAAAGACGTGAAGCAGGCTGCCGTACTCGGCGCAGGCATCATGGGTGGCGGTATCGCTTATCAGTCGGCCTCTAAAGGTACGCCGATCCTGATGAAGGATATCAACGAGCACGGTATCGAGCAGGGTCTGGCCGAAGCCGCCAAACTGCTGGTTGGCCGCGTTGATAAAGGTCGCATGACCGCTGCGAAAATGGCTGAAGTGCTCAACGCCATTCGCCCAACCCTGTCCTACGGCGACTTCGGTCACGTCGATCTGGTTGTCGAAGCTGTTGTCGAGAATCCGAAGGTCAAGCAAGCCGTATTGGCTGAAGTTGAAGACAAGGTCAAAGAGGACACCATCCTCGCGTCCAACACGTCGACCATTTCCATCAGCCTGCTGGCGAAAGCCCTCAAGCGTCCGGAAAACTTCGTCGGCATGCACTTCTTCAACCCGGTGCACATGATGCCGCTGGTGGAAGTGATCCGTGGCGAGAAGTCGAGTGAGCTGGCTGTTGCCACCACCGTTGCTTACGCCAAGAAAATGGGCAAAAACCCGATCGTCGTCAACGACTGCCCGGGCTTCCTGGTCAACCGCGTACTGTTCCCGTACTTCGGCGGTTTCGCCAAACTGGTCAGCGCCGGTGTGGACTTCGTCCGTATCGACAAAGTCATGGAAAAATTCGGCTGGCCAATGGGCCCGGCATACCTGATGGACGTGGTCGGCATCGACACCGGTCACCACGGTCGTGACGTAATGGCTGAGGGTTTCCCGGATCGCATGAAGGATGACCGTCGCACCGCCATCGACGTGCTGTACGAAGCCAAGCGTCTGGGTCAGAAAAACGGCAAGGGCTTCTACGCCTACGAAGCCGACAAGAAAGGCAAGCAGAAGAAAGTCGCCGATCCATCGGTACTCGAAGTGCTCAAGCCGATCGTTTACGAGCAGCGCGAAGTCACTGACGAAGACATCATCAACTGGATGATGATCCCGCTGTGCCTGGAAACCGTGCGTTGCCTGGAAGACGGCATCGTTGAAACCGCCGCCGAAGCCGACATGGGTCTGGTCTACGGTATCGGTTTCCCTCCATTCCGTGGCGGTGCACTGCGCTACATCGATTCGATCGGTGTTGCCGAGTTCGTTGCCCTGGCTGACCAGTACGCTGATTTGGGCGCGCTGTACCACCCGACCGCGAAGCTGCGTGAAATGGCCAAAACCGGCCAACGGTTCTTCGGTTAAGCGTCCCAACTTTTGAGCGAGAGTGAAATTTTATGAGCTTGAATCCAAGAGACGTCGTGATTGTCGACTTCGGTCGTACTCCGATGGGCCGTTCCAAGGGCGGCATGCACCGCAACACCCGCGCCGAAGACATGTCGGCGCACCTGATCAGCAAACTGCTGGAGCGCAACGTCAAGGTCGATCCGGCGGAAGTCGAAGACGTGATCTGGGGCTGCGTCAACCAGACCCTGGAGCAGGGCTGGAACATCGCGCGCATGGCGTCGCTGATGACCCAGATCCCGCACACTTCGGCCGGCCAGACCGTCAGCCGTCTGTGCGGCTCGTCGATGAGCGCGCTGCACACTGCTGCGCAAGCGATCATGACCGGTAACGGTGACGTGTTCGTGGTTGGCGGCGTCGAGCATATGGGCCACGTGAGCATGATGCACGGTGTCGATCCGAACCCGCACATGTCGCTGTACGCGGCGAAAGCCTCGGGCATGATGGGTCTGACCGCTGAAATGCTCGGCAAAATGCACGGTATCACTCGCGAGCAGCAAGATGCTTTCGGCGTGCGTTCCCACCAGTTGGCCCACAAGGCCACCGTGGAAGGCAAGTTCAAAGACGAAATCATCCCGATGCAGGGCTACGACGAGAACGGTTTCCTGAAACTGTTCGACTATGATGAAACCATTCGTCCGGAAACCACCCTGGAAAGTCTGGCGGCCCTCAAGCCTGCCTTCAATCCAAAGGGCGGCACCGTGACGGCGGGTACTTCGTCGCAGATCACCGATGGTGCTTCGTGCATGATCGTGATGTCGGCGCAGCGCGCACAAGATCTGGGTATCCAGCCAATGGCGGTTATCCGTTCGATGGCAGTGGCAGGTGTGGATCCGGCAATCATGGGCTATGGTCCAGTTCCGGCAACACAAAAAGCCTTGAAGCGCGCCGGTCTTGGCATCAACGATATCGACTTCTTCGAGCTCAACGAAGCTTTCGCTGCACAGGCTCTGCCAGTGCTGAAAGATCTGAAAGTACTCGACAAGATGAACGAGAAGGTTAACCTGCATGGCGGCGCGATCGCCCTGGGTCACCCGTTCGGTTGCTCCGGTGCCCGTATTTCCGGCACCTTGCTGAACGTGATGAAGCAGAATAGCGGCACCTTCGGGGTAGCCACTATGTGCATTGGTCTCGGCCAAGGCATCTCCACCGTCTTCGAACGCGTTTAAGCGTCTCGTCGATGGAAGCCGGGGCCAAGTGCCCCGGTTTTTGTTTTTCTGGATTTATTTTTGTTTTTATTTTGAAAAAATTTGAGTGAGGGCCAAAACATGCCGATACAACCTGGGCTCTACCAACATTACAAAGGTCCGCAGTACCGTGTATTCAGTGTTGCGCGGCATTCGGAAACCGAAGAAGAAGTGGTCTTTTACCAAGCCCTGTATGGCGATTACGGCTTTTGGGTACGCCCCTTGAGCATGTTTCTCGAGTCGGTCGAGGTTGACGGCGAGCAGGTGCCACGCTTTGCTTTGGTGCAGGCCGAACCGAGCCTTTTTTCCAAGGCATAAGGCGAGTGCGCACAGAACCCTGTGCTTGACCTCACCTTGTATCAACTATATATAGCGGTGCCGCGTCAGGCGCCAACCGCCTTTCACTTCTAGAATTCAGGAATTTTCTGATCCATGGGCAAATCGCTGGTCATTGTGGAATCCCCGGCTAAGGCCAAGACCATCAACAAGTATCTGGGTAACCAATACGTGGTGAAGTCGAGTATCGGCCATATCCGAGACCTGCCCACCAGCGGTTCGGCTAGCGCCAGCAAAGAGCCAGCCGCCAAGCGCGGCAAGGCTGCTGCGGGCGAAGGTCCGGTGCTCTCGCCGAAAGAGAAGGCGCGCAAGCAGCTCGTCTCGCGTATGGGTGTCGATCCCGATCATGGCTGGAAAGCCAAGTACGAGATCCTCCCGGGTAAAGAGAAGGTCATCGAAGAGCTGCGCCGGCTCGCCAAAGATGCTGACACCATCTATCTCGCAACCGACTTGGATCGCGAGGGGGAAGCCATTGCCTGGCACCTGCGCGAAGCCATCGGTGGTGACGACAGCCGCTACAAGCGCGTGGTGTTCAACGAAATCACCAAGAAGGCGATTCAGGAAGCGTTCTCCAAGCCGGGCGAGCTGGACATCGATCGTGTCAACGCTCAACAGGCGCGTCGGTTCCTCGACCGCGTTGTCGGTTACATGGTCTCGCCGCTGCTGTGGGCGAAGATCGCCCGTGGCCTGTCCGCTGGCCGCGTGCAATCTGTAGCCGTGAAGCTGGTCGTTGAGCGTGAGCGCGAAATTCGTGCGTTCAACCCGGAAGAGTACTGGGAAGTGCATGCCGATCTCGGCACCACCAAAGGCTCGACCGTGCGTTTCGAAGTGGCTCGCGAAAAAGGCGAAGCCTTCAAGCCGCTGAACGAAGCCCAGGCCACGGCCGCGCTGGAAAAGCTCAAGGCTTCCAGCTACAGCATCGTCAAACGCGAAGACAAGCCGACCAGCAGCAAGCCTTCGGCACCGTTCATCACGTCGACCCTGCAACAGGCTGCGAGTAACCGCCTGGGCTTCGGCGTGAAGAAAACCATGATGATGGCCCAGCGTTTGTATGAAGCCGGCTACATCACGTATATGCGTACCGACTCGACCAACCTCTCGGCCGATGCCGTGACGATGGCGCGTGCTTACATCGAAGACGAGTTCGGCAAGAAGTACCTGCCGGAAACGCCGAACGTCTACAGCAGCAAGGAAGGCGCACAAGAGGCTCACGAAGCGATTCGTCCTTCCGACGCCAACACCATTCCAAGCAAGCTGGCGGGCATGGAGCGCGATGCAGAGCGTCTCTACGAGCTGATCTGGCGCCAGTTCCTGGCTTGCCAGATGCTGCCGGCCCAGTACCTGTCGACTACCGTCAGCGTCGGCGCTGGCGATTTCGAGCTGCGCGCCAAGGGCCGCATCCTCAAGTTCGACGGTTACACCCGTGTCATGCCGCAAATTGCCAAGCCGGGCGATGATGACGTTCTGCCTGATATGGCGCAGGGCGACGTGATGAAGCTGATCAAGCTCGATCCGTCGCAGCACTTCACCAAGCCGCCGGCGCGTTACTCCGAAGCCAGCCTGGTGAAAGAAATGGAAAAACGCGGCATCGGTCGTCCTTCGACTTATGCGGCGATCATTTCGACCATTCAGGATCGCGGTTACGTGACCCTGCACAACCGTCGTTTCTATTCGGAAAAGATGGGCGACATCGTTACCGAACGTCTGTCGGAGAGCTTCTCGAACCTCATGGACTACGGCTTCACCGCCGGCATGGAAGAGAATCTCGATGACGTGGCACAGGGCGAGCGCGACTGGAAAAACGTGCTGGACGAGTTCTATGGCGACTTCAAGAAGAAGCTCGAAGTAGCCGAGAATCCGGAAAACGGCATGCGTGCCAACCAGCCGGTGATGACCGACATTCCGTGCACGACTTGCGGCCGTCCGATGCAGATTCGTACCGCATCGACCGGCGTGTTCCTTGGTTGCTCGGGCTACAGCCTGCCGCCGAAAGAACGTTGCAAGGCCACCGTCAACCTGGTGCCGGGCGATGAAATCGCTGCGGACGATGAGGGCGAGTCGGAGTCGCTGGTACTGCGCGGCAAGCATCGTTGCCCGATCTGCAGCACAGCGATGGACGCTTACTTGCTCGACGAAAAGCGCAAGCTGCACATCTGCGGTAACAACCCGGATTGCGCTGGCTACGAAATCGAAGAGGGCAGCTATCGCATCAAGGGCTACGAAGGTCCGAGCCTGGAATGCGACAAGTGCGGCAGTGAGATGCAACTCAAAACCGGCCGTTTCGGCAAGTTCTTCGGTTGCACCAACCCCGAGTGCAAGAACACCCGCAAACTGCTGAAAAGCGGTGACGCGGCGCCGCCGAAGATGGATCCGGTGAAGATGCCTGAGCTGAAATGCGAAAAGGTCAACGACACCTACATCCTGCGCGACGGTGCCTCCGGCCTGTTCCTCGCGGCGAGTCAGTTCCCGAAAAACCGCGAGACCCGTGCTCCGCTGGTGATCGAGATTGTGCCGCACAAGGACGAAATCGATCCGAAGTACCACTTCCTCTGCGACGCGCCGAAGAAGGATCCTGATGGTCTGCCAGCGGTTATTCGCTATAGCCGCAAGACCAAGGAGCAATACGTGCAGACCGAAGTCGACGGCAAGCCTACCGGTTGGAAGGCTTACTACGACGGCGGCAAGTGGACGGTTGAAGACAAGCGTACGAAGGCCAAGGCCGAGTAAGCGTTAGTCCGATACTGAAAAGGCCGCATGCGAACCCTCGGGTTTTCATGCGGCCTTTTTGTTTTCTGCTTGCGGTGGGATCGGCTGATCCACGACACTGTCCGGCCTGTGTGAAGCAATTATTTCGTTGTGGAGAGCGCCGTCATGGCTCACGAACTCTATACCCGTACCAATCAGAAGATCTATTTCGCCGGCCTGTCGCTGGAAGCCCTGGCTCGCGCTGAAGAAGGGCGGGCGATGAATTCTCTGGCGCTGATTCAGGCCGGGCGTGAATCGGCGTTATTCCACCTCTACGGCGCTTTGCTGGGCCTGTGCCACGAGATCGCCGGGTTCTATCGTCTACCTCAGGCCAATGCGCCACGGGCAGAGATGCTGCTGACGCGCGAAGTGCTGGAGTCGATCGCGATTCCCGAAATGGCCGAAATGGTCGAATTGGCGGGTAATCCTGAAACCTGGCTGGCGAAACTGTTGGCGGCGCATTCGGCACTGTTTCAGCCTCCGCGGGTGCCACACAAGCCGAAGGGCGACGTGACCCAGCCGCTGATTCAGGCGATCAACCTCGATGAAGAAGAGGCGCCAGAAGAGTTGAGCCGAGAGGAGCTGGAAAGCTGGCGGCAGAATCTGAAAGGCTTGGCGATTCGTTTTCGTGAAGGATTGAACGAGTGCTGAGACTGATTGAGACGGTGGCAATCTGAAACATGCTGCTGGTCAAGATCCCGAGCGAATCCTGAATGATGTCTATATAATCCCTGCCTTTCGTGGAGAACAGACCTATATGCCAACGTCCTTTCTAGAAATTGTCGAGTTACCAGACGGCCGAATCGAACTGCGCAGGGCTGAGGACGAAGGTTCTTTGGTGACTCTGGATTTCTCCGAGGATGCCAAGACTTTCCTTCAGGGGCAGCACGTGGAAATCGCCAAGGCGATGTTGAGCGTCGGCGTGCAGATGGCCGGCCGGATGATTGAAGGTGAGTTTGATAAGGAAGAGGGGCCACGGGTTCTTCACTGATCCCTGCCTGCTTTTCGTTTTTATCGGTACCGCTTCAGATCGGCTTCTCTGTCCTTGGAGAAGCCCTGCGCTTCACACAGCGCATTTTACCTGCGAATCACAACCCAAGCGAATGTTCAGGCTTTGAGCGTCGCCCGTGCGGGCCGCGCTGATCAGTTGCTGACGTGAGGTTGTGTTCAGCGGGTTGAGCCAGGTCACCACTGTGTGACTGCGGCCCAGACGCAATGCCTCGCACGCCAACTGTTGAGCACTTTGCGTGCCGCGCGGTTGCAGCAGCAGAATGCGTTCGCGGTTCAGGCCGGCATCGCGCAGCCAGGTTTGCGTCAGGCTGGCAGGCGGCGCGATCAGCGTCAGCCAGCGAGCGTCCTGATCTTCGCTGAGTTCGCGAAGGATCGGGGCGAGCAGGTTCAGGCAGTTCCCGGCCGCACCGCGCAGAGACAGCTCACTGAATACTTCAGGTTCGGCATTCCATTCACGCTCGACCACTTCTTTGAGGATCGGCGCCATCGGTTGCGCCAGAAACGCTTCGAATAAAGGCAGTTGTGTTTGCTGAGGTGTGTGTGGGAACTGCATAAAGCCTCCTTTAGCGGCGGATAACGCCGACACTCAAGCCTTCGATCACCAGTTCCTGATCTTTCAGGTCGACTTCGATTGGGGCGAACTCAGGGTTTTCGGCCATCAGCCAGACTTTGCTGCCTTCACGCTTGAAGCGTTTGACGGTCACTTCATCGCCGATCCGGGCGACGACAACCTGGCCGTTACGCGCTTCGCGGGTGGTGTGGACGGCCAGCAGGTCACCGTCGAAAATGCCGATGTCCTTCATGCTCATGCCGTGCACGCGCAAAAGGTAGTCGGCGCGCGGGTGGAAGAAGGCAGGATTGATGTTGCAGGATTCTTCGATGTGCTGCTGAGCGAGGATCGGCGCACCGGCAGCGACACGGCCAATGACCGGCAGGGTAGAGTCGTCAGCCTTGGCTTCGAAGCCAGGGATGCGAATGCCACGAGAGGCGCCCGGGGTCATTTCGATGGCGCCTTTGCGGGCCAGCGCCTTGAGGTGTTCTTCTGCCGCGTTAGGCGACTTGAAGCCCAGTTCCTGAGCGATTTCCGCACGGGTTGGCGGATAACCGTTGTCTTCGAGGCAACGTTTGATAAAGGCCAGAATCTCGGCTTGGCGTGGCGTCAGCTTTAGCATAATGATCGCTCTGTCTTTTTATACAGTGACTGGGATTATATACAGTGAAACGCTCTTGGCAATGCCCGTTTTTTTGCCTGCCGCCGGACGGTCGGCAGCACTGCTTATAAAAGCGCCGGGCTTGTGTGGTTAAATAGCTGACCGACCATTCCCAAAACGAACTGGCAGGCTTGACAAGGCATAGGCTGAAACGTATGTTTCAAACAAGTGTTTGTCAGGCGGAGTAGCCATGGCCCAGTCGGAAACCGTTGAACGCATTCTTGATGCTGCCGAGCAGTTGTTCGCGGAGAAAGGTTTCGCGGAAACCTCATTGCGTTTGATCACCAGCAAGGCTGGCGTCAACCTGGCAGCAGTGAACTATCACTTCGGTTCGAAGAAGGCCCTGATACAGGCGGTTTTCTCGCGCTTCCTCGGGCCATTCTGCCTCAGCCTCGATAAAGAGCTGGAGCGCCGTCAGGCCAAGCCTGAGAACAAGCCGACCCTCGAAGAACTGTTGGAAATCCTCGTCGAGCAAGCCCTCGTGGTGCAGCCACGCAGCGGTAACGACCTGTCGATTTTCATGCGTTTGCTCGGCCTCGCGTTCAGCCAGAGCCAAGGCCACTTGCGCCGTTATCTGGAAGACATGTACGGCAAGGTATTCCGTCGCTACATGTTGCTGGTCAACGAAGCCGCGCCGCGTATTCCACCCATCGAACTGTTCTGGCGCGTGCACTTCATGCTCGGCGCTGCGGCCTTCAGCATGTCCGGCATCAAAGCGTTGCGGGCGATTGCCGAGACCGATTTCGGCGTCAACACTTCCATTGAACAAGTCATGCGCCTGATGGTGCCATTCCTCGCCGCGGGCATGCGCGCAGAAACCGGCGTCACCGACACAGCCATGGCCACCGCGCAACTGCGTCCGCGCAGCAAGTCAACGCCGGTCGCCGCCAAGGTTTAACCGCGCACGGGTGGGCGCGGCAGCTTGTATCCGCTAAGCTAGCCGCCCATGCCGACTCTCGTTCTGAACCCGATCCAAACAGAAATTGCCGACCTGCCGAGCATTGCTCACGGTAGCGATTTTCTGCGCATCGGGTTTTTCGTTTTCAAGGAATCTCTATGACTGCTGGCCTGCAAGGCTCGTTGATGGTGGACGTCGCCGGTACCTGGCTGACGGCCGAAGATCGCCAATTGTTGCGTCAGCCCGAAGTGGGCGGCCTGATTATTTTCGCCCGTAACATCGAACATCCACGCCAGGTGCGTGAGCTCAGCGCCGCGATCCGCGCGATTCGCCCGGATCTGCTGCTGGCGGTGGATCAAGAGGGCGGTCGTGTGCAGCGTCTGCGTCAGGGCTTCGTGCGCCTGCCGGCCATGCGTGCCATCGCTGACAACCCGAATGCCGAATACCTCGCCGAACAATGTGGCTGGATCATGGCCACCGAAGTGCTGGCGGTCGGCCTCGACCTGAGTTTCGCCCCGGTACTCGATCTCGATTACCAGCGCAGCGCCGTGGTCGGCACCCGTTCCTTTGAAGGCGATCCCGAGCGCGCCGCAGTCCTTGCCGGGGCATTTATTCGCGGCATGAACAGCGCGGGCATGGCGGCCACCGGCAAGCACTTCCCTGGTCACGGTTGGGCCGAAGCCGATTCCCACGTGGCGATCCCGAATGACGAGCGCAGCCTCGACGAGATCCGCGCCAACGACCTCGTGCCGTTCGCCAAACTTAGTAAGCAACTGGCCGCGATCATGCCGGCGCACGTCATCTATCCGCAGGTCGATTCGCAGCCAGCCGGTTTCTCCCGCCGCTGGTTGCAGGACATCCTGCGCGGCGAGTTGCAGTTCGACGGCGTGATCTTCAGCGACGACCTGTCGATGGCCGGCGCTCACGTGGTCGGCGACGCCGCCAGCCGCATTGAAGCTGCGCTGACTGCCGGCTGCGACATGGGCCTGGTGTGCAACGACCGCGCCGCTGCCGAACTCGCCCTTAGCGCCGCGCAACGGATGAAGGTCAAGCCCTCCGCCCGAATTGCGCGCATGCGCGGTCAGGCCATTGCCAGCACCGAATATCGCCAGGATCCGCGCTGGCTCACCGCCATCGGCGCGCTCAAAGACGCTCAACTGATCGATTAAGGATTTTTTCGTTATGACCGTTTACGCAATCATCGGTGGCACCGGCCTGACTCAACTCGAAGGCTTGACCATTCGCCAATCGCTGGCAGTCGACACACCTTACGGCGCCCCATCGGCCGACGTGCAAATTGGCGAGTACGCCGGCAAGGAAGTGCTGTTCCTCGCCCGTCACGGCCACCCGCATCGCTTCCCGCCGCACAAGGTCAACTACCGCGCCAATCTTTGGGCGCTGAAGCAGGCCGGCGCCGAAGCGATCATCGCGGTGAATGCCGTCGGCGGGATTCATCCGGCGATGGGCACCGGGCATTTCTGCGTGCCACATCAGATCGTCGACTACACCAGCGGCCGCGAGCACACCTATTTCGCCGATGATCTGGAGCACGTCACCCACATCGACTTCAGTTTTCCCTACAGCGAACCGCTGCGTCAGCAATTGATTGCCGCCGTGGCTGCTGAAGGTTGCGAGTTCAGCGATCAAGGCGTTTACGCCTGCACTCAAGGGCCGCGTCTGGAAACGGTCGCCGAGATCGTGCGACTGGAGCGTGATGGCTGCGACATCGTCGGCATGACCGGCATGCCGGAAGCCGCGCTGGCGCGTGAGCTGGATCTGGATTACGCCTGTCTGGCGCTGGTGGTGAACCCTGCGGCGGGCAAGACCACCGAAGTGATCACCATGGCCGAGATCGAGCAGGCGTTGCATGACGGCATGGGTAAGGTGAAGTCGACGTTGGCGCGGGTGTTGGCCGGCTAAGGGCTGCCCATGAGCATTTTCATCGAGCGGCTCAAGTCGTCGGCCTGGACTCAGGCATTCACTAGCAGCGCGCTGGCCAAGGCTCGCGCTTATGCCGCTGAGGGCCGGGTAGAGATCATCGAGATCAATGACCGAAAGATCGAGGCGTTCTGCGTCGGTTCGCAAGATGAGGCGTATCAACAAAACATTTACCTGTCCGAAGATCGGCTGGGCTCCGTCAACTTGCGTTGCCTGTGCACCTGTCCTGTCGCTATCGATTGCAAGCATTGCGCTGCGGTGCTTTATCACCTGCAGGGCAGTGATCATAGTGCGTCTGAAAGTGACGCACAGATCCCGCTGGGTCGGGCGCTGGAACATTGGCTTTCGACAATTCCGGTTCCCACCAAGCCCGCCGTAGAAGGCGCGCAAACCGCAGGCACGCGCCTGTTTTACAAGCTCAAGCCTATGTCAGTCAGCGGCAAGTGGCTGCTCGATATTTTCAAGGTCTCCCAGCTAAAGAGCGGCGAGTTACGCGAAGTCAAACCGATGTATTCGCTGGCGGAAATGCTCATGCGTCAGCCCGGCTACCTGTCCGAGCTGGATCTGCGCGTCGCCAGGCTGCTGGTTGCCATGCACTCGCACCACGCCTATTACAGCGGCTATCCGCTGGAAGGCAGCAGCGGCGCCGAACTGCTGGATATGCTCCTGCGCACCTCGCGGCTGTTCCTTGATTTCGAAGATCTGCGCCCGTTGGTGGCGGGGGCGAAACGCACCGGCCAGTTCGCCTGGGCCGAACAGGCCGACGGCGGCTTCCGCGCGCAGTGGAGCAGTGCCGAGGCGGCGCAAGAAACCGTGCTGGCGCTGGAGCCGCTTTATTACCTGGATCGTGAACAGCGGCAGATTGGCCCTCTATTCAATGAACTGGAAGAAAAACTGGCCAGTCATTTGACACTGGCGCCGGACATTCCGGCGCGTCAGGCCATGCAGTTCAGCCATCGCATGAGCACCGCAACGAGAATCCCGCCGCCACACCAACTGACCGAACGAGTCATCGACGACGTACTGCCGCAGCCACAACTGACCCTCGTCAGCGGTCGGGAGCGCTCGCGCTGGGAATACGTTCTGGAGCACCGCGCCGCCCTGGTATTTACCTACAACGGCCAGCCGACGGTGGATCGCAATCCGGAAGTGATGATCCTCAACGGCACCGAAACCCAGCGTATTCAACGCCAGCCTGCGGTGGAAAAGCAGCTGCGCCAGATCCTGCAAAAGCACGGCTTCAAGAAAGCCACCCGCAAGAGTTCGCTGGATCGCCCCGGCGAGATGTTTACCTTGCCGGATGATTCCGCCTGGCTCGGGTTTATGCACGAAGGCCTTGCCACCCTGCGCGCCTTGAACTGGCAAGTCGAGATCAGTGACGGCTTTCATTTCAATGTGCAGCCAGTCGAGCATTGGTACGCCGAGGTCGAAGAAGAGGCTGGGCATCAGTGGTTTGATTTGCAGTTGGGTATCGTCGTCAATGGCCAGCGCTACAGTTTGCTACCGATCCTTCTGCACTTGTTGCGCACCCAGCCGCGCTTGCTCGACCCGGTCAATCTGGCACAACGCAGCGATGACGAAAAACTCCTGATCGAACTGAAGCCCGGCGGTTTTGGTGACTCTTCGGGCGCCAAGGTCGCGCTGCCGCTGAGTCGGGTCAAACCGCTGATGGCGACGCTGGGCGAGTTGTACCTGGGCGGTCATCAGGGCGATGCACTGCGCTTGAGTGTCCCGGACGCCGCGCGCTTGAGTATTCTCGATGGTGTGCCGCTGGATTGGCAGGGTGGCGAGCGGCTGCGCACCTTCGCCAAGCGTTTGCAGAATTCCAGTCACACCCACGTCGCTGCGCCGGCCGGTCTTAACGCGCAACTGCGCCCGTATCAGCTCGAAGGCCTGAACTGGATGCAGACCCTGCGTGAGCTTGAGGTCGGCGGCATTCTCGGCGATGACATGGGGCTGGGTAAAACCCTGCAAACCCTGGCGCATCTGCTCACGGAAAAACACGCCGGTCGCCTCGATTGCCCGGCTCTGGCGGTGATGCCGACCAGCCTGATTCCAAACTGGCTCGACGAGGCCGAGCGATTCACCCCGCAGTTGAAAGTATTGGCGCTGCACGGCACGGGACGGCAGAAAGATTTCGCTAATCTGGCCGAGTACGATCTGGTGCTGACCACTTACGCGTTGCTGCCGAGGGATCTCGAGTTTCTACAGCCGCAGCTGTGGAGCGTGCTGATTCTCGACGAAGCGCAGAACATCAAAAACCCGATCAGCAAAGCGGCGCAAGCGGCCCGTGATCTGCAGGCCCGTCAGCGCTTGTGCCTGAGCGGCACGCCATTGGAAAACCACTTGGGCGAGCTGTGGTCGCAGTTTCATTTCCTCATGCCCGGCTGGCTTAGCGACAGCAAATCCTTCAATCGCGATTACCGCACGCCAATTGAAAAGCACGGCAATGTTCAGCGCGTGCAGCACCTGACGGCACGGATCAAGCCTTTTTTGTTGCGTCGCAAAAAGGATCAGGTCGCCACCGAATTGCCGCCGAAAACCGAAATCGTCCATTGGGTCGATCTCAGCGACGGCCAGCGCGATGTCTATGAAACGGTTCGCGTCGCAATGGACAAAAAAGTCCGCGACGAGATTGCCCGCAGTGGCGTGGCGCGCAGTCAGATCATCATTCTCGATGCCTTGCTCAAGCTGCGGCAGGTTTGTTGCGACTTGCGCCTGATCAAGATGCCAATGACAGCCAAGGCACTGCGTTCCGGCAGTGGCAAGCTGGTCAGCCTGATGGAAATGCTTGAAGAGCTGCTCGGCGAAGGTCGCAGAATCCTGCTGTTCTCCCAGTTCACTTCGATGTTGGCCTTGATCGAGGAAGAATTGCAGCAACGGGACATTGCCTATTCGCTGCTGACCGGTGACACCACGGATCGGCGCACGCCGGTCAAGGAATTTCAGGGCGGCAAGGTGCCGTTGTTTCTGATCAGTCTGAAGGCGGGCGGTACCGGTTTGAACCTGACCGCTGCGGACACGGTGATCCACTTCGACCCGTGGTGGAATCCGGCGGTGGAGAATCAGGCAACCGATCGCGCGTATCGCATCGGGCAGAACAACCCGGTGTTTGTTTACAAGTTGATTGCCCGTGGCACGGTGGAGGAGAAGATACAGGCGCTGCAGCAGGAGAAGGCTGCACTGGCCGGGGCGGTGCTTGAGGGTGGGACGACAGGTGGCTGGAAGCTGGAGCAGAGTGACATCGAGGCGCTGTTTGCACCGCTGCCTGTTTCCAAGGTTTGAGCCTGGGTTTTAACCGTTAGACCGAGGTGAGTCATTCGCGAGCAAGCTTTGCTCCTACAGGGAACTGCGGCGTCCACCCGTAGGAGCAAAGCTTGCTCGCGATAGCTATCTAACAGAAAAAAAGATCTCAACGCTTATCGAGCTTATCCGGCAACGGCGCAAACAGCGCTTCAATATCATCACTCTGCAACTTCCAGTCCCCAGCCTTGCGCCCATCCAGCACGCCTGCCGCCAAGTCGGATTTTTCCTTTTGCAGGTGCTGAATCTTCTCTTCCACCGTGCCCCGAGCAATCATCTTGTAAACGAATACCGGTTTCTCCTGACCAATCCGGTACGCCCGATCCGTCGCCTGATTCTCGGTCGCCGGGTTCCACCACGGGTCGTAGTGAATCACCGTGTCCGCTTCCGTCAGGTTCAGACCAACGCCACCGGCCTTCAGGCTGATGAGAAAAATCTGACGCTTGCCGCTCTGGAATTCCTTCACCGGTGTACGCCGATCGCGGGTCTGGCCGGTCAATAGCGCGTAGGAAACATTACGCTTTTTCAGCTCTTGCTCGATCAAGGCCAGCATCGAGGTGAACTGCGAAAACAGCAGAATCCGCCGTCCTTCCTCAAACAACTCCTCAAGCATTTCCATCAAGCTGTCGAGCTTGCTTGAGGTGCTGCCGCGAGCGGGCAGGGTGGCATCGTTGACCAAGCGCAAATCACAGCAAACCTGACGCAGCTTCAACAGCGCCTCAAGAATGATGATCTGACTGCGCGCCACGCCTTTGCGGGTGATCTCGTCGCGGACTTTCTTGTCCATCGCCAAACGCATGGTTTCGTACACATCGCGCTGCGCTTCGTTGAGATCGACCCAATGGATGATCTCGGTTTTCGGCGGCAGCTCGGTGGCGACCTGCTCTTTGGTGCGGCGCAGCAGGAACGGTTTTATCCGACCGTTGAGGTGCTGAAGTCTGACTTCACTGCCGCGCTTTTCAATCGGCACACGGTAATCGGCGTTGAAGCTTTTGACGTCGCCGAGCCAGCCCGGCAGCAGGAAGTGAAACAGCGACCACAGCTCGCCCAAGTGGTTTTCCAGCGGCGTACCGCTCAGGCACAGACGCTGGCGTGCGTTGAGCTCACGCGCCGCTTGCGCAGCTTTGCTGTTGGGATTCTTGATGTACTGCGCTTCATCCAGCACCAGCACGTGCAGCGGTTGCTTGGCCAGACGTTCGACGTCTTTGGGCAGCAGCGCGTGGGTGGTGAGGATCAGGTCGAAATCGGCCAGATTATCGAAATGCTTTTTGCGCGTGGCACCGTACAGCGCGACCACTTTCAGCTGCGGGGTGAAGTGTGCCGCCTCATCCAGCCAGTTCGGAATCAGACTGGTCGGCATCACCACCATGCACGGGCGATCCAAACGTCCGGCGATTTTCTCGCTGAGAATATGCGCCAGGGTCTGTAGGGTTTTACCCAAACCCATGTCATCCGCAAGGATCCCGCCGACTTCCAGTTGCCGCAGCGATTGCATCCAGCTCAGGCCTTCGAGCTGATACGGACGCAGCGTCGCGTTCAGTCCTTCCGGTGCTTCAGCGCTGAAATCACGGATGTCGCGCAAGCGTTGGGCGAACGTGCGGATCTGCTCACCACCCTCCCACAGCAGCGGCAAGCCTTCCAAAGAATTGAGGCGTGTGGCGTCGGCTTTGCTCAGACGCAGGGTGGTTTCGCCCGGCTCCTGCAAATAGAACTCGCCGAGCGTCATCAGCACAGGTTTCAACCGGCCCAGCGGTAACGCCACCTGCAGTGGCCCGTGCTCGATATTGCGTTGTGGCACGTTGACCAGAATCAGCTCGTCATCGCGACGCCGCGCAAGGCGTTCCGGATTGAGAATCTCCGCGTGCGAGCGCATCAGGTTGAGCAGGATCGGCAGCAGACTCAGGCGCTCACCGTTGACGATGATCCCCAGTTCCAGATCAAACCAGTCACGCTCCGGCGCCTGCTCGACCGTGGCGTACCAGTCATCCACGGCAGTCAGGTCAAAGCCAAACTCCTCGTCGATCTGCAATTCCCAGCCTTGGGTGCGCAGCTTCGGCAAATCGTTGAGGGTAAACGTCAGCCAGGCGCTGTCGTTGACCATCTCATACAGTTCGCCCGCGCTTTCTGGCAGCGCTTTGCTCTGCCGCGTGGCGATACGAAAGCCGAGGATTCTTAACTGTTCGCGGTAGGACTGTTCGACTTCCGGGTGGCGTTTTATCCGCAGCGTCTGGGTTTCCTGACGAATCAGGATGTCGCTGTTTTTCTGCCCGCTGACGTACTCATCCAGATAGCTGAACGACAGCGCCGCGCGGTGCTGAATGTAGCGCTGCATCTTGCCGTTGCGCGGTTCGAAAGCGCTGAACTCGACGCTGGCCAGCCACAGGCGTGGCATCGGCTGCACATTGTCGACCAGCACTTGCGGCGGCGCTTTCGGGCCACGGTTTTCCAGCACGGCTTGAAGTTTCTCCAACAGCTCGGCGTCTTTGGCAGCGGCGGGGTAGTCGAGGGTTTCCTGCACTTTCAGCAACACCGCTGCGCAGTGTTTACAGTTGTTGCGCACCGGGCAGGTGCAGCCGGCATCGACCAGCAGCAAAGTGCCTTTGGCTGACTCGCGAAGATGAATCGTCTGACGGTAAACGTTACCGCCAGAGCCTTCGCAGCTGGCGGTGATCGTTGCATCGCCGACCTGGGCGATGCGTACCCGGTTTTCCAGGGCGTAGCGGCGGCCACGCTCCAGACTCTGTTCCTTGAATCGGCTGACCCAGGAGGGCGCCAACGGTTTACTCAGCGGCGGGTTCATAAGGACTTCGATCAGTCCGGAATCGCTTCAGGCGCTTCCCGTGGCGCAGGCGCGGTCAGGGAAGTGATCTTGATCAGCAGCGCCAGATGGCCGTTGTCGAGATAGTTGAGTTGGCCGTTCTTGGTGTGGCTGTCCTGTTTCAGGCGTTCACTGGCGGTGACCAAGCCATTGGTGTCGATCTGATTGACCCAGAAATCGGCAGCGACGTCGGTGAAGCGCCCGAGCTTCATCTCCAGCGTGCCCTCGATCGGGAACTGGCCGTATTGCTCCTGACCGTCGCTGACCGCGACTTTCGCCGGTGCTTCGCCGAGGGTTTGCTGCCAGGCCTTGTGCATCAGGACTGTGTAGTCGCCACTGGCGGTGAGTTTAGTCACCACGTCATTCAGCGCCGGGGTGCGCTTGCTGTCATCGCCCAAACGCTGGGCGCCTGCGGCCCAGTCTTCCGGCGCGGCACGGCTGACGATGGCTGGCACGGCGTTCTGGCGCACCAGAATCATTTCGACCTGATACAGGTCATCGGCAAAAACCGAAGGTGCTACCAGGGTGAGTAGCAAAGTCAGCGAGCGAAACAGGCGCATGCGGCGTCCTTTAAACAGATTTCGGGAGGAGGCGCTCAAACAGCGCCTCTACAGTATTAAAGCGCTCTTCCGGGCGTTCCATCGGCACCTGGAACTTGAACATCGTGGCGCCTTCGAATTTGTAGCGTTTCGGCTGGCTCTGGATCAGCTTGATCAGCGTCATCGGATCGACCGGCGTCTGCGCTTCGAACTCGATGCGCCCACCTTGCGGCCCGCCATCGACTTTCTTGATGCCCAACTGCTCAGCCTGCAACTTCAACGCCGTGATGCGCACCAGATTTTTCGTCGGTTCCGGCAACAAGCCGAAACGGTCGATCATCTCGACTTGCAGATCCTTCAAACCTTCCTCGTCTGTCGCCGAAGCAATGCGCTTGTACAGAATCAGACGGGCGTGAACGTCCGGCAGATAATCTTCCGGAATCAGCGCCGGCACGCGCAGATTGACTTCCGGGCCACCGCCGAGCGGTTGATCGAGGTTCGGTTGCTCGCCCTTGCGGATCGATTTCACCGCGCGTTCGAGCATTTCCATGTACAGCGTAAAACCGACGGCTTGAATCTGCCCGCTCTGGCCATCGCCAAGCAGTTCGCCGGCACCACGGATTTCCAGGTCGTTGGTCGCCAGCACGAAACCGGCACCGAGATCCTGAGTATTGGCGATCGCTTCCAGACGCTTTTCCGCGTCCGAAGTGATTTGCTGGCGCGGCGGTGTCAGCAGGTATGCATATGCCTGGTGGTGACTGCGGCCGACACGGCCACGCAACTGGTGCAGTTGCGCCAGGCCGAATTTGTCAGCGCGCTCAATGATGATGGTGTTGGCGCTCGGCACGTCGATGCCGGTCTCGATGATGGTCGAGGCGATCAGCACGTTGAAGCGCTTGTGATAGAAGTCGCTCATCACCTGTTCGAGTTCGCGCTCGCGCATCTGTCCGTGGCCGATGCCGATACGCGCTTCCGGTACCAGTTCGGCAAGGTCGGCGGCGCATTTCTCGATGGTTTTCACATCGTTGTGCAAGTAGTAAACCTGGCCGCCGCGCAGCAGTTCGCGGAGCAGGGCCTCTTTCACCGTGCTCTTGTTCTGCTCCATGACGAAGGTGCGCACCGACAGGCGTCGCGCCGGCGGCGTGGCGATGATCGACAGATCGCGCATGCCCGACACCGCCATGTTCAGCGTGCGCGGAATCGGCGTGGCGGTCAGCGTGAGGATGTCGACTTCGCTGCGCAGGGCCTTGAGCTGTTCTTTCTGACGGACACCGAAGCGGTGTTCTTCGTCGATGATCACCAGCCCGAGGTTTTTGATTTTCACGTCGTCGGACAGCAACTTGTGCGTGCCGATGACGATGTCGATCTTGCCTTCGGCCAGATCGGCGATCGCTGCATTCACTTCCTTGGCTGACTTGAAACGGCTCATCACTTCCACGCTCACCGGCCAGTCGGCGAAGCGGTCGCGGAAGCTGTTGTAGTGTTGCTGGGCGAGCAGGGTGGTCGGCACCAGAATCGCAACCTGGCGGCCACCGTGTACGGCGATGAACGCCGCGCGCATGGCCACTTCGGTCTTGCCGAAGCCAACGTCGCCGCAGACCAGGCGATCCATCGGTTTCGGCGCGAGCATGTCGGCGCGCACGGCTTCGATGGTGGTTTGTTGATCCGGAGTTTCTTCGAACGGGAAACCGGCGCTGAACGTCGCGTAGTCGGCTTTCGGGTCGGCGAACGCATAACCTTCGCGAGCGGCGCGGCGAGCATAGATGTCGAGCAACTCAGCGGCGACGTCTCGTACCTGTTCGGCGGCTTTGCGTTTGGCTTTCTGCCAGGTTTCCGAGCCGAGACGGTGCAGCGGGGCCAGCGCATCATCGCTGCCGGTGTAGCGCGCGATCAGATGCAGGTTGGCCACCGGCACGTAGAGCTTGGCGTTTTCGGCGTATTCGAGGGTGAGGAATTCGGCGGCTTGATCGTCGATTTCCAGAATCGTCAGGCCGAGGTAGCGACCGACACCGTGATCGATGTGCACCACCGGCGCACCTTCGCGCAGTTCGGTGAGGTTTTTGATCACTGCATCGTTGTTGCCGTCGGCACGCTTCTCGCGACGGCGACGCTGCATCACGCGTTGACCGAACAGTGGACTTTCGGCGACCAGTGCCAGCGCCGGATCATCCAGCATCAGGCCTTCGTCGAGCGGGGCAATGGTGATCGCCAGACGATCCTTGCTCGCGACGAAGTCCGGCCAACTGTCGACAGTTTTTGGTCGCAGCTTCAGACGTTCGAGCAACTCCAGCAGCACTTCGCGACGGCCCGCGGATTCAGCAGTGAACAACACGCGCCCGGGAAATTCATCGAGGAAGCCAGCCAGCGCGGCCAGCGGTTGCGTGGCTTTGGCTTCAATCGCCAGATTCGGCAGGGCTTGCGCCGGGAAGCGCTCGCGACCGGCGCCGCTTTCGACGTCTTGCTGACTGGCAACCACACGCGGCCAGCTCTTCAGGCGCGCGAAGCAGTCTTCCACCGGCAGGAACAATTCGGCGGGTGGCAATAAAGGACGCGATGGATCGACGCGGCGCTCTTCATAACGATTGCGCACGTCGTTCCAGAAATTCTCCGCCGCTTGCTCGATGCCCGGCAGCGAGAACACTTGCGTGTCTTGCGGCAGGTAATCGAACAGCGTCGAGGTTTCGTCGAAGAACAGCGGCAGGTAGTACTCGATACCGGCCGGGGTAATTCCGCTGCTCAGATCCTGAAAGATCGGGCAGCGACGGAAGTCGACGTCGAAACGCTCGCGAAAGCGCGCCTTGAAACGGGTGACTGCGTCTTTCTGCAACGGGAATTCGCGGGCCGGCAGCAGCTTGACCGAGTCGACCTTGTCGATGGAGCGCTGGTTTTCCGGATCAAACGTGCGCAGGGTTTCGATTTCGTCATCGAACAGGTCGATGCGATACGGCAACTTGCTGCCCATCGGAAACAGGTCGATCAGCGCGCCGCGCACGGTGAATTCGCCGTGCTCATACACAGTGTCGACGTAGCGATAGCCGCTGGCTTCGAGGCGCGAGCGCATCTGCTCGACGTCGAGTTTCTGCCCGACATCCAGTACCAGGCTGCTGCCGAGCAGGAATTTGGTCGGCGCCAGACGGTGCAGGGCCGTGGTGATCGGCACCACCAACACACCGTGTTCCAGTTCTGGCAGCCTGTATAAGCTGGCAATGCGCTGGGAAATGATGTCCTGATGCGGCGAGAACAGGTCGTAGGGCAGGGTTTCCCAGTCGGGGAAATGCAGAACGGGCAAATCCGGGGCGAAGAAACTCAGCTCCTGTTCCAGTCGTTCAGCACTCTGGCTGTCGGCGGTCAGTAGCAGGGTGAAGCGCTTGGCAGCGCTGGCAGCCTCGGCAATCGCCAGACTGAGGGCAGCGCCGGGCAAATTGCCCCAATGCTGTTTACCTGCCTCGGCAGGGAGTTGCGGTAGACGCAGAACGGGCACGGAAGGTTGAGCTCCAGGCTTTGCGACAAAGTCGGTAATTGTAGCGGCGTCGGGTGTCGCCTGTCAGTTGCAGACTACGTCTATCTTCACTGTTTTGGCGAAATGTAGTGGTAACCATAAAAACGAGCACTTTTTTAGTGGTTATGTAGTGCCGAAATTGGCTCGTGTTACGGAGGGTTACAGACATCGTCTAACAGTCGACGAAAAATTGACTGCGCTGGAAGCCGCGTATTTACTGGGCTGGCGCGGGGCGTGATTTTTTTGAAAGGAATTTTGTTACCGATTTCGCGACAAGCGCGCATTGCTGAATGAGGTTGTGGGCGGCATAATGTAGCCCCTTTTTTCTGCCCCTACATGTGGAAGGTTACCGTGACTCAGAAGCCCGACCAGTGTCTTGGTGAATGGATCGACCGTGAAGCACTCGCAGAAGCGATGATCCCGCTTATCGGTCAGCTCTACCGCAATAACAACGTGGTGAGCTCGATCTATGGCCGCAGCCTGATCAACCAGTCTGTCATCGCGATTCTCAAAGCTCACCGCTTTGCGCGCCACCGTTCTTCCGACGACAGCGAACTCTCCGTCCACGAAACATTCCCACTGCTCAAAGCCATGAGCGAGCTCAAGCTCGGCGCGGCTTCGGTAGATCTGGGCAAGTTGGCGTTCAAATTCCGCAACGAAGGCAATGGCCGCAGCGCCGAGCAATTCGTTCGTGAAGAAATGGCTGATGTGGTTGGCCAGCAAAACGCTTCCGCACGTAAAGGCACCGACGTTGTGCTGTACGGCTTCGGTCGTATCGGCCGTCTGCTGGCGCGCATCCTGATCGAGAAAACCGGTGGTGGCGACGGCCTGCGTCTGCGCGCCATCGTCGTGCGCAAAGGCGCCGACAACGACCTGACCAAACGCGCCAGCCTGCTGCGTCGCGACTCGGTACATGGTTCGTTCAACGGCACCATCACCATCGACGAAGAAAACAACACCATCACCGCCAACGGTAACCTGATCCAGGTGATCTACGCGAAGAACCCGACTGAAGTGGATTACACCCAGTACGGTATCAAAGACGCGCTGCTGGTGGACAACACCGGTGTATGGCGTGACGCTGATGGCCTGGGCCAGCACTTGCAGTGCCCGGGTATCGACCGCGTTGTTCTGACTGCGCCAGGCAAAGGCAAGCTGAAGAACATCGTTCACGGCATCAACCACGGTGAAATCACCGCTGATGACAAGATCGTCTCCGCTGCTTCCTGCACCACCAACGCCATCGTGCCGGTGCTGAAAGCTGTGAATGACAAGTTCGGCATCATCAACGGTCACGTCGAAACCGTTCACTCGTACACCAACGACCAGAACCTGATCGACAACTTCCACAAAGGCGATCGCCGTGGTCGTAGCGCCGCGCTGAACATGGTGATCACCGAAACCGGTGCTGCCACCGCTGCTGCCAAGGCCCTGCCTGAGCTGGCCGGCAAGCTGACCGGTAACGCGATCCGCGTTCCAACGCCGAACGTGTCGATGGCCATTCTCAACCTCAACCTTGAGAAAGCCGCCACCCGTGAAGAGATGAACGAGTACCTGCGCTACATGGCGCTGCACTCCGATCTGCACAAGCAAATCGACTTCGTTAACTCGCAGGAAGTGGTTTCGACTGACTTCGTGGGTTCGCGCCACGCCGGTGTGGTCGACGCTGAAGCGACCATCGTTCAGGACAACCGCGTTGTTCTGTATGTTTGGTACGACAACGAGTTCGGTTACAGCTGCCAGGTTATCCGCGTGATGGAAGACATGGCTGATGTGAATCCGCCAGCGTTCCCGCGCTAAGCGATAGCTGCACATGAAAACGCCCCGACTTTGGTCGGGGCGTTTTTGTTTGTGTGCCTTTTAGAGCTGTGTTGTCAGTACCGGCCCCTTCGCGAGCAAGCTCGGCTCCTACAAGGGATTTGTGAGCGCCACATTTCCAATGTAGGAGCAAAGCTTGCTCGCGATAGCGTTCTATCGCGCGCCGCCAGGGATAGCCGCTTGCGCCGTGCGCAGTTCATGCTTATTGCCCCGGAACAACACCAACGTCGCAATCAATCCCAACACCGCCGCACCACTAAGCCAGATCCCCGGCGCAGCTTTGTTATCCAGCACATGAATCAGATAAGTACACGCCGCCGGGGTAAACCCGCCGAACGTCGCCGTCGCCAGGCTATAGGCCAGCGAGAACCCGGTTGTACGCACTTCCACCGGCATGATCTCGGTCAGCGCCACCACCATCGCGCCGTTGTACGAGCCGTACAGGAACGACAACCACAACTCGACGATCAGCAAATGGCTGAAGCTCGGATTCGCCACCAACCACGACAGCGCCGGGTACGCGGTAAGAATCGCCAGAATCGTCGCCGCCAGCAGTAGGGGTTTACGTCCAATCTTGTCGGACACCGCGCCCATCACCGGCAACCAGAAGAAGTTCGACAGACCAATACACACCGTCACCAGCAACGCATCGAAGTCCGACAAATGCAGCTCAGCCTTGCCGAAAGTCGGGGTGTACGCGGTGATCAGGTAGAAAGACACCGTGGTCATCACCACCAGCGCCATGCCGGCGATGACAATGCCAAAGTTCTGACCGATCGAGCGGACGATTTCCCGCAGGGTAGGGCGATGTTTCCGTGCCTGGAATTCCGGGGTCTCTTCCAGCGAACGGCGAATGACGAAGATCACCGGCACAATCATGCAGCCGATCAGGAACGGCACGCGCCAGCCCCAGTCGCCCATTTGTTCTGGACTGAGCCAGTGGTTGAGGCCGACGCCGAGCAAACCGGCGAAGACCACCGCCGCTTGTTGGCTGGCGGACTGCCAACTGACGAAAAAGCCCTTGCGGCCCGGCGTGGCGATTTCAGCCAGATACACCGACACGCCGCCCAACTCCACGCCCGCCGAGAAACCTTGCAGCAAGCGGCCAAACAGCACCAGCAAAGGAGCGGCAACGCCGAGAGTGGCGTATCCCGGAACACTGGCAATCAGCACCGTACCGGCGGCCATCAATGCCAGCGTGATGATCAAACCCTGGCGACGGCCATGACGGTCAATGTAGGCGCCGAGGAAGATCGCCCCCAGCGGTCGCATCAGGAAACCGGCACCAAAAGTCGCCAACGACAGCATCAGCGAAGCGAAGGCACTGTCAGTCGGGAAGAAGGTTTTGGCGATGGCCGTGGCGTAGAAGCCATAGACCATGAAGTCGAACATTTCGAGGAAGTTGCCGCTGACAACGCGAAAGATCGCTTTGCCTTTGCCCGTGGAAGTGGACATTTTTAGATACTCTTTATTGGATTTTTAGAAGCGCGTTCCATCCGTTGGGAGCGAGCGGGCCCTTTGATTCATAATGGCCGGCGCTGTTTTGCGGGGAGATGAAGAATTGTTCACTGGACGGTTTGTGGGGCTTGTGGTTTTGGCGGCTTTTTTGGCGGGCTGCGGCGAGGGTGAATCGATGGAAAGCTTTGGCGGGCCAACCATGGGCAGCACGTATTCGATCAAGTACGTGCGTCACGCGGGTGATGCCGATTCCGCGCAAGTTCGCAGTGAAGTAGAAGGGATCCTCGCCGAAGTCGATCAGCAGCTGTCCACTTACCGCAACGATTCCGACATCGAACGTTTCAACGCTTTGCCCGCCAATAGCTGTCAGACAATGCCCGCGTCGGTACTCGAATTGATCCGCGTCGGCGAACTACTGTCAGCGCAAAGCGAAGGCTCCTACGACCTCACCGTTGAACCGCTGATGAATCTCTGGGGCTTCGGCCCGCAGGGTCGCGAAGAAAAAGTCCCCGATGCCGCCGCGCTGGACGAGGTGATGCAGCGGGTCGGTCATCAGCATCTGCACATAAAAGGTGATCAATTGTGCAAGGACGCCGCTGTCGAGGTCGACTTCAACAGCATCGCTGCCGGTTATGCCGTCGACACCATCGCCGCAAGGCTCGATGCGCTCGGCATCCACGACTACCTCGCTGAAGCCACGGGTGAATTAAAGGCAAAAGGCAAAAAGCTCGACGGCTCACCTTGGCGCATTGCTCTGGAAGAACCCCGCGACGATCAGCAGATCGCCGAGCGCATCATTGATGTCGACGGCTACGGCGTTTCGACCTCTGGCGACTACCGCAACTATTTCCTGCAGGACGGTCGGCGCTATTCCCACACCTTCGATGCCCGCACCGGTGCACCCGTCCTAAACGACCTGGCCTCAGTCACGATAATTCATCCTTCAGCGTTGATGGCCGATGGACTATCGACGCTGTTGCTTATTCTCGGCCCCGAAAGGGCTATGGACTATGCCGAAAAACATGACATCGGTGCATTCTTGGTGATTCGTGCCGATACAGGTTTCGTCATCCGCACCAGTCCGGCGTTTGAACGCCTCAGTGGCAAAAAAACTGACTGAGAACAATACGAAAGCTGGCGTTGTAGTGCAGGCAAAAGTAGCCTACGACGCGACCAAGGGTTAATGTGCGCGGCGTTGACGCTTCTATAGACTGTGTCCGGGTTCTTGATTGACCCCCAATTGTTCCTTCGCGCCGCCGTTCGGCGTGATTTAGCCGTAGGTGCTGCTGGCACCGCGGCCTGTTCTGAGGAGTACGCATGGCTGTCTACAACTACGACGTGGTGGTACTGGGTTCCGGCCCGGCGGGAGAAGGCGCGGCAATGAACGCCGCCAAAGCAGGGCGCAAGGTCGCGATGGTCGACAGCCGTCGTCAGGTCGGCGGCAACTGCACCCACCTCGGCACCATCCCGTCCAAGGCACTGCGTCACTCGGTGCGGCAGATCATGCAGTTCAACACTAATCCTATGTTCCGGGCGATCGGCGAGCCACGCTGGTTCTCCTTCCCGGACGTGTTGAAAAGCGCCGAGAAAGTCATTTCCAAACAAGTCGCCTCGCGCACCGGCTATTACGCCCGTAACCGCGTCGACGTGTTCTTCGGCACCGGCAGCTTCGCCGACGAGCAAACCATCGAAGTGGTCTGCGCCAACGGCGTGGTCGAAAAACTGGTGGCCAAGCACATCATCATCGCCACCGGTTCGCGTCCTTATCGCCCGGCGGACATCGATTTCCACCACCCGCGTATCTACGATAGCGACACCATCCTCAGCCTCAACCACACCCCGCGCAAACTGATCGTTTACGGCGCTGGCGTGATCGGTTGCGAATACGCGTCGATCTTCAGCGGTCTGGGCGTACTGGTAGAACTGGTCGACAACCGTGGTCAGTTGCTGAGCTTCCTCGACTCGGAAATCTCCCAAGCGTTGAGCTACCACTTCAGCAACAACAACATCACTGTGCGCCACAACGAAGATTACGATCGCGTTGAAGGCGTCGACAACGGTGTGATCCTGCACCTGAAGTCCGGCAAGAAGATCAAGGCCGACGCCTTGCTCTGGTGCAACGGCCGTACCGGCAACACCGACACGCTGGGTCTGGAAAACATCGGCGTCAAGGTCAACAGCCGTGGCCAGATCGAAGTCGACGAGGCTTACCGCACCTGCGTACCGAACATCTACGGTGCCGGTGACGTGATCGGCTGGCCGAGTCTGGCCAGTGCCGCCCACGACCAGGGCCGTTCGGCCGCTGGCAGCATCGTTGATAACGGTAGCTGGCGCTTCGTGAATGACGTGCCGACCGGCATCTATACCATTCCGGAGATCAGCTCGATCGGCAAGAACGAGCAGGAGCTGACCCAGGCCAAAGTGCCGTACGAAGTCGGCAAGGCGTTCTTCAAGAGCATGGCGCGTGCGCAGATCGCCGGCGAGCCGCAAGGCATGCTGAAGATCCTGTTCCACCGTGAAACCCTGGAAGTGCTGGGCGTGCACTGCTTCGGTTATCAGGCGTCGGAGATCGTCCACATCGGTCAGGCGATCATGAGCCAGCCGGGTGAACTGAACACCCTGAAGTATTTCGTCAACACCACGTTCAACTACCCGACCATGGCTGAAGCCTATCGGGTAGCGGCGTACGACGGCCTCAACCGGCTTTTTTGACGGGCTCCGGCCGGTGGCCTGAGCCGGCCGGGGAGACCGATTTCAGCAATTCTCGAGCGTGGCAGTGGCCAAACCGGGAAAGTCTGTAATCAGGCTGTCAACGCCGAAGTCGGCGAGTCTGCGCATCAGCGCAGGCTCGTTGACGGTCCACACCGACACATGCAGCCCCTGACGCTGCGCCTTCTGCAGGCGTTCCGGCGTACACAGCGTCCAGTTCAGCGCAAGAATCTCGCAGCCGTAACTAGCCGCGACCTTCAACGGGTCGAGCCAGGCGTATTCGGCGACCAGTCCGCGTGACACATCCGGCACTAGATCCAGCGCTGCTTTCAGCACTTCCCGCGAACTCGAGGTGATCGTCACCTTGTCGAACAGGCCATGCCGTTGGGCCATTTCACGAATCGCCAGCACCGTGGTTGCGGCGCGCGTGCGTGAAGCGCTTTTCACCTCGAGCTGCCAGTGCTCGAAATCGCATTGCTCGAACAACTCTTCCAGCGTCGGAATCGGGCATGGCTTGATCCAGCCCGGGCCACCCTTGCGCGCGTCGTAAGTCACCAGTTCGGCGGCGGTGTGCTCGACGACTTTGCCGCGCCGATCCGTGGTGCGCTTGAGCGTCGGGTCGTGGATGACCATCAACTCGCCGTCCTTGGACAGGTGCAGATCGAGTTCGCAACGGCGTACGCCGTGCTTGAGACATTCCTGAAAGCTGCTCAGGGTGTTTTCCGGTGCTTCGCCCTTGGCGCCGCGGTGGCCGTAGATGAGGGTCACGGTTCTTCCTTAAATTAAATGCCTGATTCGATCTGTTCGCGGGCCAGACGTCGTTCCTGGGCCTGCTTCTGCAAGATATAGCGGGCGAGTAATTGGCGCTGGGCGTCGGTCAAGTGTTCGAACTCGGTGCCGACGTCGAATCCGTTGCCCTTGGGGTCGCAATGGGTGACGCGGGCGCGCAGCAACAGGCCCAGCGCTTGCGGCATCAGCACCAGTTTCACCGACAGGTGCGCGCCGGCGGCGATCGGTGTCGGGTGCTGAAAGTCGATCCCGCCTTCGGAAATGATCACCGGTTGCGGCTCGCCGATCTGGCCGAGCACGGTCAGGGCGACCACCTGGCTGAGCAGGTCGATGCGTTTGTTCTGGGATTTCAGGAACGCGGCGATGGCGCGGTCGCGCTCGCTGATCTGGCGCAACAAGTGCTGCGACTCGAATTCGCTCAGGTGCAGTTCGCTGAGCAGGTTGAACAGCGGGGAAGCATCCTGCAACACTTCCTGGCCTGCGGCTTCGGGAGCGGACAGGGGCCGAATTTCCAGTGCGATCGTGTCCTCGATACGGTAGTATTCGCGGCGATCTTCTTCATCTAATGTCGACATGGCGAACCCATGGTAGCGGCGGTGGTCTGAGTGTAAAGCTGGTTATCGACCCCCGCCACAAGGACGTTCCTTTTCCCTCCGAACAAGCCCCGACATGTTCAGACCTCTCTTCGTATTTATCGGCACGCGTTATACCCGTGCAAAGCGTCGCAATCATTTTGTGTCATTCATTTCCCTGACTTCGATGATCGGGCTCGCCCTTGGCGTGGTCGTGATGATCGTCGTGCTGTCGGTGATGAACGGCTTCGATCATGAGATGCGCACCCGCGTGCTGGGTATGGTGCCCCACGCGACCATTGAATCCACTGAGCCGATCAACGACTGGCAAAGCCTGGCCACCAAGGTCAAGCAGAACCCGCAGGTGACGGCGGTTGCGCCGTTCACCCAGATGCAGGGCCTGCTGACCAACAACGGTCAGGTCTCCAAGGTGTTGCTCAATGCCATTGACCCTGCGCTCGAGCGCAAAGTGTCGATCATCGACAACTTCATGAAGCAGGGCAAACTCGACGATTTGACGCCGGGCAGCTTCGGCATCGTCATCGGCGACAAGGCCGCGACCAAGCTGGGCGTCGGCATCGGTGACAAGGTCACCTTCGTCGCGCCGGAGGTCAGCGTGACCCCGGCCGGGATGTTCCCGCGCATGAAGCGCTTCACCGTGGTCGGCATTTTCCATGTCGGCGCCGGCGAGCTCGACGGCTATCTGGGCGTCACCAACCTGCAGGATCTGGCGAAGATGCACCGCTGGAAGCCTGATCAGGTGCAGGGCATCCGCCTGAAGTTCGACGATCTGTTCCAGGCACCGCGTGTGGCGTGGAACATCGCCCAGCAACTTGGCGAAGACCATTACTACGCTCGTGACTGGACGCGCACCCACGGCAATCTGTATCAGGCGATCCGCATGGAAAAAGCCATGATCGGCCTGCTGTTGTTGCTGATCGTTGCGGTCGCTGCGTTCAACATCATTTCCACGCTGGTGATGGTGGTCAACGACAAGAAGGGCGACATCGCCATTCTGCGCACCTTGGGCGCAACGCCGGGCACGATCATGCGCACGTTCATGGTGCAAGGCACGGTGATCGGTGTGGTCGGCACGGCGATTGGCGCGGTGGTCGGGATTTTCGCGGCGCTCAACGTCAGTGCGGCGATCTCGGCACTGGAAGGGCTGATCGGCCACAAATTCCTTAATGCTGACGTGTATTTCATTGATTATCTTCCGTCGCAGGTGCAGAGCCAGGACGTGGTCATGGTCTGCGCGGCGGCGTTGGTTCTGAGTTTCCTCGCCACCCTGTATCCCGCCTGGCGTGCCGCGCGCACCCAGCCGGCGGAGGCGCTACGTTATGAGTGAGTCGGGCATGAGTGAACAAGCAATCTTGAGCTGCCGCAACCTGGGCAAATCCTACGAGGAAGGCCCGGAGTCGGTAGAAGTGCTGGCCGGTCTGCAACTGGAGTTGCACCCGGGCGAGCGTGTGGCGATTGTCGGCACCTCGGGTTCGGGCAAAAGTACTTTGCTCAACCTGCTCGGTGGACTGGATACGCCGACCAAGGGCAGCGTCTGGCTCGACGGTGAAGAATTGTCGGCACTGAGCGAGAAGAAGCGTGGCCTGCTGCGTAACCGCGCGCTCGGTTTCGTTTACCAGTTCCACCATTTGCTGCCGGAATTCACCGCGCTGGAAAACGTCTGCATGCCGCTGCTGATCGGCAAGACGCCGATCCCTGAAGCGCGTCAGCGTGCGACCGCTTTGCTGGAGCGCGTCGGCCTCGGCCATCGCCTTGAGCACAAACCTTCGGAACTGTCCGGTGGCGAGCGTCAGCGTGTGGCGATTGCCCGTGCCTTGGTGAATAAGCCAGGCTTGGTGATGCTCGACGAGCCGACCGGCAACCTCGACTCCCACACCGCGCAGGGCATTCAGGATTTGATGCTGGAACTCAGCACCTCGATGCGCACCGCGTTTCTGGTAGTGACTCACGACATGAACCTGGCCCGCCAGATGGATCGCGTACTGCACCTGCAAGAAGGTCGCCTCACGCCTATCTGATTGGCTGAAACCCGACTCCTGCAAAGGCGTCGGGTCTTTTATTTTTATACGGTGCCCCAGCGAATGTTCAGACCGTTATCGATCTTTATCGGCACGCGCTATACCCGCGCCAAGCGCCGCAATCGCTTTGTTTCGTTCATTTCGATGACCTCGATGATCGGCCTCGCCCTCGGCGTGCTTGCAATGATCGTGGTGTTGTCGGTGATGAACGGCTTCCAGCGCGAAATGAGCTCGCGCATCCTCGGCATGGTGCCGCACGCGACCATCGTTGGTGTGAAGCCGATTGATGACTGGCAGCCAGTGGCCGCCGCCGCGATGAAAAATCCCGAAGTGACTGCCGCTGTGCCGTTCACCGAAATGGAAGGCATGCTCTCCTATAAAGGCATGATGCAGCCGATCCAGATCAGCGG
This sequence comes from Pseudomonas sp. 18058, assembly GCF_902706155.1. NCBI lineage: Bacteria > Pseudomonadati > Pseudomonadota > Gammaproteobacteria > Pseudomonadales > Pseudomonadaceae > Pseudomonas > Pseudomonas sp. 18058. Next base: position 20,154 of record NZ_CACSJY010000028.1, on the reverse strand, counting down.
CGTCGATCCTGCGCAGGAAGGCAAGGTCTCGATCGTTGCCCAGCACATCGTGCAGGGCCGTCTCGATGCGTTGAAACCGGGCGAGTTCGGCGTGGTGATCGGTGAAATCACTGCGCGACGTTTCCGTCTCAACGTCGGCGACAAAATTACCCTGATCGTCCCGGAAGTCAGCACCGCGCCGGGTGGCATCACCCCGCGCATGCAGCGGCTGAACGTGGTCGGCGTGTTCAAGGTTGGCGCTGAACTGGACGGCTCGATGGGCCTGATCCACGTCGCCGATGCCGCGACCATGCAGCACTGGGAACCGAATCAGGTACAGAGCGTGCGTCTGGCAGTCAAAGACCTGTACGCGGCGCCGAAAGTCTCCGCAGACATCGCCGCCAGTCTGGGCGCCGAGTTCAAGGCTGATGACTGGACGCACACTCAGGGCAGCCTGTTCAGTGCGATGAAGATGGAAAAAACCATGATCGGCCTGTTGCTGCTGATGATCGTCGCGGTGGCGGCGTTCAACATCATCGCGACGCTGATCATGGTGGTGAACGACAAGGGCGCGGACATCGCGATCCTGCGTACCATCGGCGCGACGCCCCGGCAGATCATGGCGATTTTCATGGTGCAGGGCACGGTGATCGGGATTGTCGGTACGATCATTGGCGGCGTGTTGGGCGTGATTGCGGCGTTGAATGTCAGTCAGATCGTCGGCTGGATTGAGCGCGTCAGTGGGCAGCATATCTTCAGTTCTGATGTGTATTTCGTCAGCAATCTGCCGTCGGAATTGCAGGGCGGGGACGTGCTGTTGATCTGCTCGGCGGGGTTCATCTTGAGCTTCCTGGCGACGGTGTATCCGGCGTGGCGAGCGGCGAAGATCGAGCCGGCTCATGCCCTGAGATATTCGTAAGCGATCCCAAGCTCGTTCCCACGCTCTGCGTGGGAACGCCTCAACGGACGCTCCGCGTTCGGCTCTGGAAGGGACGCGGAGCGTCCCGGGCGGCATTCCCACGCAGAGCGTGGGAACGATCAGCTTCGAGGCAACTCAATCACAAACCGCGTCCATCCCGCCTCTGATTCGCAACGAATCTGCCCCCCATGCGCGCGGACGATCGACTGAGTAATCGCCAACCCCAACCCCGCATGCTCACTGCTGCCTTCCTGCCGCGCCGGATCGGCCCGATAAAATCGGTCAAACAGCCGTGGCAACAACTCCGCAGAAATCCCATCCCCAGTGTTTTCAACCGAAACCCGCACAGCACCCGGTAATTCAGCGATCCGCAAACTCACTGAGCCCGCCGCCGGGGTAAACCGCAGCGCGTTATCCAGCAAATTCGACAAGGCCCGCCGCAACATATTGCGATCCCCTTCGATCTGCGCGTTACCTTCGCGGCTCAGCGTGACGCCGGCGTCCTCCGCCAGCGGCGCAAAAAACTCCAGCAACACATCGGTCTCATCCGCCAATTCCAGCGGCTCACGCTTGGGCATCAACAAACCGTGGTCGGCCTTGGCCAGGTACAACATGTCGTTGACCAGTTGCGCCATCCATTGCAGTTCTTCGAGGTTGCTGTGCAGCGCTTCGCGGTAATCCTCGATCGGCCGGGGGCGGGTGAGGGTGACCTGGGTATGAGTCAGCAGGTTCGACAGCGGCGTGCGCAGTTCATGGGCGATGTCGGCTGAAAACGCCGAGAGCCGCTGAAACGAATCGTCGAGACGGCCGAGCATGGCGTTGAAACTGTGGGCCATTTCCGCAAGCTCTGGCGGCATTTGCGCTTCCGGCAGTCGGGCATTTAGCGATTGTGCAGAAATCCCACGCGCCACCGCGCTCATGCGCCGCAATGGATGCAATCCGCTACGAGCTGCCCACGCGCCGAGCAACGCCGTGGCCAGTGCCGAGAGGCCGACGGTGAGCCAGATCAAATGCTGCATGCGTTGCAGGAAGTGTTGGTGATGGGTGATGTCGAGCAACAGGCTCAAGTGCGGCGAATCGGACTTGTCCGGGTAGAGCGGGGCGTTGAGTACCCGGTAATCGGTGCCGTCAGTGCTGATCGTCGACAGCCCGTTTTGCGACGGCAAATCCTTAGGGATCTGCGTCGAGCTGTCGTACCAGCGCTGGCCGTCAGCACCGGTGATGCGCAGCGACAAATCGGCCTGACGACTGAGCTCATCCGCCAGTCGCGCTTCACGCTGAGTCGGCTGAACGTCCTGCAGCGCACGGCGCAGGCCAATCAGTTTGCCATCCAGTTGTTGCTGGTCGAGCTCAATGAAATGCACCTCGCTGGCGCGGTTGAACAGCACCCCGGCGAACAGCGAGACCACCGCGGTGCAAGCGGCGAACAACAACGCCAGGCGCGAACTCAGGGACAAACGGCGCATCAGACGCTGCGCTCTTCAAGCACGTAACCCATGCCGCGCACGGTGTGGATCAGTTTGTTGGGGAACTCGTCGTCGATTTTCAGGCGCAAACGGCGGATCGCCACTTCGATGACATTGGTGTCGCTGTCGAAATTCATGTCCCAGACCTGCGAGGCGATCAGTGATTTCGGCAGCACTTCGCCTTGGCGCCGCAGAAGCATTTCCAGCAGGGCGAACTCTTTGGCGGTCAGATCGATGCGCTGGCCACTGCGTTCTACACGGCGGCGAATCAGATCCAGACGCAAGTCGGCGAGTTGCAGACTGGTTTCCTGTGGCGTGGCACTGCCACGACGCAACAGACTGCGCACCCGCGCCAGCAACTCGGAGAAGGCGAACGGTTTGACCAGATAATCGTCAGCACCGAGTTCGAGGCCGTGAACCCTGTCCTCCACCGCGTCTTTAGCCGTGAGAAAAAGTACCGGTGTGTCCAGTCCGGCACTGCGCACCGCTTGCAGAATCTGCCAGCCACTGCGACCGGGCAGCATCACGTCGAGGATCAACAGCGCATAATCACCGCTCAATGCCAATTGCTGACCGCTGTTGCCGTCGGCCACCAGTTCGGTATTAAACCCGGCCTCGGTCAGGCCCTGACGCAGGTATTGGCCGGTTTTCGCTTGGTCTTCGACGATCAACAGTTTCATGGGCGACTCGGGTTATTCGGGGATGGCTCAGTGAAGGCTTTATACCGTGAGAGCACGCGTGAGGCGCCAACCTGACAAAGTTGTAATCTGCCTGTCAGGTTGATGCCAGTGCAGGGCGGCTAAAGTTTCCCACAGGCTGAACCTTATCTTGTTGGAGAACGATCATGTTTTTACGCCAATCCCTGGCCCTGTGTTTGTTGGCGTTGAGCTCGCCGGTATGGGCGGCTCCCGCGCACACTTACGACTTCGGCCAGCCAGCGCCTGCTGCCCAAGCCACGCGCAGCGTTGAAGTGGTGCTGAACGACATGTCATTCGACCCCAAGGCGATTCAGGTCAAGGCCGGTGAGACCGTGCGTTTTGTGCTGGTGAATAAAGGCCAGTTGCTGCACGAATTCAACCTCGGTGACGCAGCGATGCATGCCAGACACCAGCAGGAAATGTTGCAGATGCAGCAAAGCGGCATGCTTACGCCTACCGGCATGAAGGAAATGTCCCACGACATGGCCGGTATGGATCACGCCGCGATAGGCCACGGGATGAAGCATGACGACCCGAACAGCGTGCTGGTTGAACCGGGTAAAACAGCGGAATTGACCTGGACGTTCAGCAAAGCCACGAGCCTGGAATTTGCCTGCAATATTCCGGGGCATTATCAGGCGGGGATGGTGGGTAAGTTGACTGTCAGTCAGTAACCACTCAAAGCCGCGCGCAAAGGCTGGTAGAATCCGCTGATTCTTCAGTCAGGTTTCCGCCATGCATCCCGCAGCCGAACATTCGCCGCTGGGCAAGTCCAGCGAATACATCGCCACTTACACGCCGTCCTTGTTGTTCCCGATTCCGCGCACTGCGAAGTGGGCGGAGCTGGGGCTGACCGCCGAGACCCTGCCTTATAAAGGTGTGGATTTCTGGAACTGCTTCGAGCTGTCGTGGTTGTTGCCGTCGGGCAAACCGGTGGTGGCGATTGCCGAGTTCAGCATTCCGGCGGATTCGCCGAATATCATCGAGTCGAAGTCGTTCAAGCTGTACTTGAACTCGTTGAATCAGACGCCGTTTGCTGACGTCGCCACGCTGGAAGCGACGCTGGTCAAGGATCTGTCGGCCGCTGCCGGGAAACCGGTGGGCGTGCGGGTGCGCAGTTTGAAAGACGTTGAAGCCGAAGGCGTTGTGGCGTTGCCGGGCGTGTGCATCGATGATCTGGATATCAGTGTCAGCAACTATGAGCATCCGCGCCCGGAGTTGCTGCGTTGCGATGAGTCGCGGATCGTCGAGGAGACTGTTTACAGTCATCTGCTTAAATCGAACTGCCCGGTGACCAGTCAGCCGGACTGGGGCACGGTGGTCGTGGAATATCGCGGCTCGGCGCTGGATCACGCCAGTTTGCTGGAGTACATCGTGAGCTTCCGTCAGCACTCGGACTTTCATGAGCAGTGCGTGGAGCGGATCTTTCTTGATCTGCAGCGACTGTTGAAGCCGGAGAAGCTGACGGTGTTTGCGCGGTATGTGCGTCGCGGTGGTCTGGACATCAACCCGTATCGCAGCACTGAAAGCGTACAACTGCCGAACGACCGGCTCGTGCGACAGTAAGATCAAAAGATCGCAGCCTTCGGCAGCTCCTACCTTTGGAATGCACTCCCCATGTAGGAGCTGCCGAAGGCTGCGATCTTTTAAATGTCAGAAATGAAAAAGCCCTGCCGGTGATGGCAGGGCTTTTTTATGTATCAGGGGAAATCAGATCCCCATGCTACCCAGCGCATTGACGATATTGCGCAGGGTGCCGGCGATCGCCGGGTGCTCGACTTCGAAGCGCTCGACCGCCAGGTTCACGCCATCGGCGATGCTGGCGTCCTGAGTAGCGTTCTCCAATTGGATTTCAGACTCGATTTGCGCCATCAACACGCGCAGATCTTCACGTTCGGCTTCCGACAGTGGCGGATTCTGCTCCAGTTGCTCGCGCAGGGTTTCGAGCTGTTTTTGCAGTTCTTGGGCCGGCATTGGTGTTTTCCTTTTATCGAGAGGCACTGGCATTGACCGCAGCCGCGCGCCAAAGGTCTGTGGCTGACCTTTAGATTAATCCACTCTCGTTCAAACTGCATGATCCCGATCAGGGCTTTTCGCCTTTGAGGCGGCGCAGGCTGATGTCGGCGAGGCAGGTGTCGAGTTCGCCCAAGTGATCGATCACTGAATGCACGCCAAGCCCGAACAATTGCACCGTCGCTTTGCCCCGCAGTTGTTCGCGTTCTTTTCGCGTCAGCGCTTGCCATTCACTCGGCGCCAGACCGCACAGTGAACCGCAGGAGGCGAGGCCGATCGTCCATAACCCGGCGTTCAGCCCGGCTTGCAGCAAACGAGGTTCGCCGCTGACCAGCACGCAGCCATCGAGCCGATCGACGTTGAGTCCCATCAGTGCTTGCCAGCAAGCATTCGGCGCGGGCCACGGATTGTTTGTTGCTGAATGTTGCGAAGGTTTGATCCACTCCGGCAAAGCGGCCGACAGCGGTTTTGCCAGGGCAGGGGGGAGTTCATCGATCCATGCGCAGGGGATTTTACGGCGCTGCAGGCTGAGCAGGCTATCGAGTGCGCCGGGAGTTGTTTCAGCGTGCTCCGGGTCGCTGCCGCCAAGCTGCCGCGCACGTGCGCCGAAATCCACCAGACAGCCACTGAGCCCGAACAGCACGGCGGTCAGGCTGGGTGTGGCGAGCGGTAAGGTTTCGGCCTGTGACATGGAAGCGTCCCTGAAATAGCGTCAAGGCTAGGGCGCGAGAATGACAGTTGGATGACAGGGCTTGCGGAAGGGAATGAAGGAAACTTCCTACAGACAGTCTCATGCCAGACTGCCCAAAATGCCGATTGCGCTTATACTAGCGTTCTTACGCGTGGCCTCAGCTGCCCGTGCCAGAATCAAATCCAAGGAGTTTTCTATGCGCTGGAGCAATCCTCTCGCTCAGCTTTGTGTATGCGCCAGTGTCATGCTGGTTCCGTTCGCCGCCAACGCTGCGACGGAAGAAGACCCTTGGGAAAGCGTTAACCGTCCGATCTTCCAATTCAACGATTTCGTTGATACCTACGCGCTGAAGCCGCTGGCACAGGGTTATCAGTTCGTGACGCCGCAGTTCGTTGAAGACGGCATCCACAACATGTTCCAGAACGTTGGCGACGTCACCAACCTGGCGAACAACATTCTGCAAGCCAAACCGGCTGCCGCTGGCGTTGATACGGCGCGTCTGATCTTCAACACCACTTTCGGTCTGCTCGGTTTCTTCGATGTCGGCACGAAAATGGGCCTGCATCGCAGTGACGAAGATTTCGGCCAGACCCTCGGTTACTGGGGCGTGAGCAGCGGCCCGTACGTGATGCTGCCGTTGATGGGCCCGAGCACCCTGCGTGACGCGCCGTCCAAGTACGTCGACAGCTTCACCGGCATGTATCGCTACATCGACGACGTACCGGCGCGTAACTCGATCTTCGGTCTGAACATCGTCGACACCCGCGCCAGCCTGCTGTCGAGCGAGAAGCTGATCAGCGGCGACAAGTACACGTTCATCCGCAACGCTTACCTGCAGAACCGCGAGTTCAAAGTTAAAGATGGTCAGGTTGAAGACGATTTTTAATCTCGACCTGTAGAAACAACAAGGCGACCCTCGGGTCGCCTTTTTTGTGTGCGCTTATTTCATCTTCAGAATGGTCAGGCCGAGCTTCTGAGCGCCGCCATCTTGTGCGCTGACCCAGACCACTTCGGTCTCGGCCTCAAGGCCAGTGAGCGCTGCATGGTCGGAGTCGATCCGCACGCGCAAACGGTCGCCGACCGCGAATTCTCTGGGCGCTTCGACCTGCATGCCACTGCTCGAGAGGTCGATGCACACTCCTGAAACCTCATCACCCTCATGAATCAACACGACATCGGCATCGACTCGCATGCGGATGAAATCGCGCTTTTCGCTGTAGTCCCGACCGGTTTGACTCATGCCTTCGTCCTTCCATTGGGTTACGGTTTGAGCTGTTCTTATAACTCTCAGTGATTTGACAAGTAAAGTCGTCAAGCGACCATCGGCGCATGCTTGAAACGCTCTGCGGATGGGAGTACCGTCTGCGCCTTAGAAGGGCACCTCTGAAGTAACTGCGTTTCGGCCTATGCTCGAAAGCGGTGCAACAGAGAGGCTAGAAAGCGAATCCAGTAGTCCGCGCAGGGTTGTTACCTTGCCCACTACGCCAACCTAATTCTGGCGCCGTTTGCCCACATGCCAAAAACCAGTGCCACGCTGCTGATAATCGATGATGACGAAGTAGTGCGCGCGAGCCTCGCGGCCTATTTGGAAGACAGTGGTTTCAGCGTCCTGCAGGCCAGCAACGGCCAACAGGGTCTCAAGGTATTCGAGCAAGAACAGCCCGATTTGGTTATCTGCGATCTGCGTATGCCGCAGATGGGCGGACTCGAATTCATTCGCCAGGTCACCGAGCGTTCGCCGCAAACGCCGATGATTGTGGTGTCGGGTGCCGGCGTGATGAACGACGCGGTCGAGGCCTTGCGCCTGGGCGCGGCGGATTACCTGATCAAGCCTCTCGAAGATCTGGCCGTGCTCGAGCACTCTGTGCGCCGGGCCCTCGATCGTTCGCGTCTGCTGCTGGAAAACCAGCGCTACCGCGAGAAGCTGGAAAAGGCCAACCGTGAGCTCGCCGCCAGCCTGAACCTGCTCCAGGAAGACCAGAACGCCGGTCGCCAGGTGCAGATGAACATGCTGCCGGAAAGTCCGTGGAGCATCGACGAGTTCAAGTTTGCCCACCAGATCATCCCGTCGTTGTACCTGTCGGGTGATTTTGTCGACTATTTCCGTGTCGACGAGCGCCGGGTTGCGTTTTACCTGGCGGATGTTTCCGGGCATGGCGCCTCGTCAGCCTTCGTCACGGTGCTGTTGAAGTTCATGACCACGCGCTTGCTGTTCGAATCCAAGCGCAACGGCACATTGCCGGAATTCAAGCCTTCAGAAGTCCTTGGTCATATCAACCGGGGGCTGATCAGTTGTAAGCTGGGCAAACACGTCACAATGGTCGGTGGAGTCATCGACGAGGAGACCGGTTTGTTGACCTATAGCATTGGCGGTCATCTGCCTTTGCCAGTGTTGTACACGCCTGACAGTGTTCGTTATCTCGAAGGGCGCGGTTTGCCGGTGGGCCTCTTCAATGAAGCCACCTACGAAGACCACGTGCTTGAGCTGCCGCCGACGTTCAGCCTGACGCTGATGTCCGATGGCATTCTGGATCTGTTGCCAGAACCCACGCTCAAAGAAAAAGAAGCTGCTTTGCCCCAACGGGTGAAGTCGGCGGGCGGCAGCCTGGATGGTCTGCGGCAAGTGTTTGAATTGGCCACGCTAGGGGAGATGCCGGATGATATCGCCCTGTTGGTGTTGAGCAGGAATCTTTAATGAGTACCGGTAGAATCCAGTTCGCCGAGCAGGACGGCACCTTCGTCCTGAAATTCGTCGGTGAAGTTCGCCTGACCCTGTGTTCGGCGTTGGATGCGACTATTGAGAAAATCTTCACCGCGCTGAATTTCAACGCGATCGTGATCGATTTGACCGAAACCCGCAGCATCGACAGCACCACGCTTGGTTTGCTGGCCAAACTGTCGATCCTGTCGCGGCAAAAGGTCGGCCTGCTGCCGACTGTCGTGACCACCCACGATGACATCACCCGTCTGCTGCAATCGATGGGGTTTGAGCAGGTGTTCAACATCGTCAACCACCCGGTGCCATGCCCGGAGTGCCTGGACGACCTGCCGGATCAGGATCAGTCGGAAGAAGTGGTGCGGATCAAGGTGCTGGAAGCGCACAAAATCCTCATGGGCCTGAACGATTCCAATCGCGAAGCGTTTCATGACCTGGTGAATGCCCTCGAAAGGCATTGATCTCATGTAGTGATGTCGTCTGGGCTTGCTCGCGAAGGCTTCAGGTCTGTCGGCGGATGGCTTGGCACCGAACAAAAAAGGGCGAACCCTCACAGATTCGCCCTTTTTGCATTTCAGAAAATCAAATCACAGCTTGGCCAATAACACCGCCTCAAGCTTCTCCTGATCCCGAGACAATTCAAGAAGTGATGCTGTCCGGGCTGGCTCCTTCGCGAGCAAGCTCGCTCCCACACTGGATCAGCGTCGTTCACAAATCCCCTTGTGGGAGCGAGCTTGCTCGCGAAGGCTTAAGTTCAGTCAACGCAGCTCTCAATCCAGAACAAAAAAGGGCGAACCTGTGAGGGTTCGCCCTTTTTGCATTTCAAACAATCAAATCACAGCTTGGCCTGCAACAGCGCCTCAAGCTTTTCTTGGTCGCGAGCGAACTGACGGATGCCTTCAGCGAGTTTCTCGGTGGCCATCGCGTCTTCGTTGGACAACCAGCGGAATTGCGCTTCGTTCAGGCTCTGACGGGCTTCACCGGCGTGACCTGGGGCCAGTTTGCGTTCCAGCTTGCCGTTATCCGCTGCCAGTTTGTCGATCAGATCCGGGCTGATGGTCAGTCGGTCGCAACCGGCCAGTTGCTCGATCTGATTCAGGTTACGGAAGCTCGCGCCCATGACCACGGTCTTGTAGTCATTGGCCTTGTAGTAGTTGTAGATGCGCGTGACCGACTGTACGCCCGGATCATCGGCACCGGTGTAGTCGTTGCCGTTGGCCTTTTTGTACCAGTCGTAGATGCGGCCCACGAATGGCGAAATCAGGAACACGCCGGCATCGGCGCAGGCTGCGGCCTGGGCGAAGGAAAACAGCAGGGTCAGGTTGGTTTGAATGCCTTCCTTTTCCAACACTTCAGCGGCGCGGATGCCTTCCCAGGTCGAAGCGATCTTGATCAGTACGCGGTCGCGGCCAATGCCAGCCTTGTCGTACAGCTCGATCAGGCGATGTGCGCGCTTGAGCACGGCGTCTTTGTCGAACGACAGGCGTGCATCCACTTCGGTGGAGATGCGGCCCGGGATCACTTTAAGAATTTCCTGACCTACCGCGACGCCAAAACGGTCGCTGGCCAGGCCGACATCGCCCTTGCAGTCGCTGACGCAAGCGTTCAGCAGCTCGGCGTAGCCGGAAATGGCCGCGGCTTTGAGCAGCAGGGAAGGGTTGGTGGTGGCGTCGACCGGTTTGACTCGGGCGATCGCTTCGAAGTCGCCAGTGTCGGCCACTACGGTGGTGAATTGTTTGAGTTGTTCCAGCTTGGAAGTCATGGGCGTGCTCTATCCTATGGGTCTGATGACATTACCCGAGCGCTGACGGTCACTCAAGGGCGTGGACGTGTATCGATGGCCCCTGCGGCAACAACCTGAAAACGATTGTTTGAAAGGTGGGGCGGGCTATCGATGAATACGATGCCAAAACAGCGCACAGGTTCAAAGCAACCGACCTGCGTACAGATCGGTTGCGCACGGACTACTCAGCGTTCAACAGGGTTTCGACCGACATTCGCGCCGGTTTCGGCTGACCGTCAGAGGTCAACAGGCCGAAGTTCTTCTCGCGATCGTTACTGCCGGAATCACTGTTCTTCCATTCATAGATAGACGTCAGCGGGATCTGCAGTTTTTTAACATCGCCAATAAAGGCGTTGATCTTGCTCGCCTGACCGTCGGCGCCACCATTAGAGCTGAGCGCTGAGACACCCCACTCACTGATAACCCCCGGCAAATGGAAATTCTGCTGAATGAATGCCTGCGCGCTGCTGATCTGTGCGGCAGTCATGCCATACGGGTGATACGACACCGCGCTCAGGCATTTCGGGTATTCGCTGACGATGCGGTTCAGCGCCACGGTGGACGCGGAACCGGCGGTCGGCGGCCGCGCGAAGCCATAACCCACCAGTGGCGTCGCCAGCGGCTTGCCCTGCAACGTCTTGCACACCGAACTCATGAACGGCACGAACGTCGTGTCGAAATTGCCCGTCGGCCAGTAGGTCGGCAGATCCGGCTCGTTCCACAGCTCAATCGCCACCAGTTGCGCGCTGTAGGACGTTTCCAGGCTTGTCACGGCATTGGCGAACGCTTCACCCGCCGTCGCCAGTTCGCTGCCTGACGAAGCCGGCAACGGCTTGATCGCGCGCACCGTCAACAGCACCGGCAACCCCGCTGATCGCGCCGCCGCAAAGGCAGCGCTGACCTGCTGTTGATAGGCCTTGGCGCTCAGGCTGTCGCTCCACACACCGAAGCGCACAAAACTGAACCCGGCCGCTTTGATCTGCGCGGCATCGGCGGCGGTGAAGTTCTGGATCTTCACCTGCACGCCGATGGTCTTGGCGGGGAGGTTAGGGAACAGTTCACTGGCGTGAACCTGACTGGTGGAACTGAGCAGCGCCAACGTCAGCGCGCCAAGTTGTTTCAGAGGTGTCGATTTCATGTCTGCTCTCCCGAAGAGAAATGACAACTACGAAGAATGATCTCTTTTCTCAATTTTCGAGTGAGGTGATGGCACTTAGTGCGCGAATGTTATTTTTTGTCGGAAAACAATCAGCCGAAAATCACAGTTATTTTTAGTCCGCTAATAGTGGTTGGGCGCCTTTAAAACGCTGTGGTACTTAATGCTCCAGTACTAACAGGGCGATTCTATTTCTGAGTGCAGAAAGATCCACAGGGTTCATTGCAATCCTTTGGCATGTTGGCCGTTTGACATTACCCGGGAAAGTAAAACCTTGTTCAGAAAGATCCTTGTTGTGTGCGTGGGCAATATTTGCCGCAGTCCGACGGCAGAACTGTTGCTGCGTAACGCGCTGGCCTCGTCAGCGATCACCGTCACCTCCGCAGGCCTTGCGGCGCGGGTCGGCGAGGGTGTCGAAGCGTCGGCGCGTCAGGTGCTCGAAGATCACGGCCACAGCGCCGAAACGTTCAAGGCTCGGCAACTGACATCAGACATCGTCAATGAATCAGACCTGATTCTGGTCATGGAAAAACAACACGTTAATCAAGTACTGAAGATTGCCGCGCACGCGAGGGGCAAAGTGTTTCTGCTTGGCAAGTGGCAGAGCGAGCGCGAAATACACGATCCGTATCGTCAAGGTAAAGCCGCTTTTATCCATGCGCATGCATTGATTGAAGATGCAGTTAGTTCATGGGCGCAGCGCCTCGGGCATTGACGAATATTCTTCAGAACAGTGAATGGTAAGAACAGACTTATGCAGTTACCGTCCGTAATCGGCACCCGTGACAATGATCAAGACAGCATTGATCTGCTCGGTATCTTTGGCAGCCTGATCGATCAGAAATGGTTGATTGGCGCGCTCACCGGCGCGTTTATGGTCACCGGCATTGCCTATGCGGTTTTGGCCACGCCGGTGTATTCGGCGAACGCGCTGGTGCAGGTCGAACCGAAAAAGAACGACATGCTCGGTTTTTCCGACCTCAACAGCATGCTCGGCGGCCAATCGCCGTCGGTGACCGAGATCGGCATCATCAAATCCCGCGCAGTGATCGGCAAAACCGTCGACGACCTGCGCCTGGACATCGACGTCAGCCCCAACACCTTTCCGCTCATCGGCGGCTTTCTCGCCCGGCGTTATCGCGGCGAAACCGACAGCAGCGTCGCCGCGCCGCGTCTCGGCCTGAACAGCTACGCCTGGGGCGGTGAGCGGCTGGAGTTTGCCCGGCTCAATCTGCCAAAAGAACTGCTCGGCAAAAAACTCACGCTGATCGCTGGCGAACAACATCGCTTCCAGTTGCTCGATGACAACGACAACCTGCTAGCCGAGGGCGCGATGGGCGAAGCCTTTGCGCAGGATGGCGTGGAAGGCTTGATCACTCAATTGCAGGCCAATCCCGGTACGCGTTTCGAAGTGGTGCGCAACCCACGCATCGTGACGATTCAGGGTTATCAGGACGCGCTGGATATTTCCGAGCAAGGCAAAGAGTCGGGAATCATTCGTCTGGCCCTCGCCAGTGCCGACGCGCCTGAAGCGGTGAAGATTCTCAACAAGATTGCCTCGCTCTACGTCGAGCAAAACGTACGCCGTACCTCGGCGGAAGCGGCGCAGAGCCTGGCCTTCCTGCAAAGTCAGTTGCCGCAGGTCAAACGTGATCTGGCCAAGGCCAGCGATGCCCTCAACGCCTATCAGACCCACGGCAAAACCGTGAACATTTCCCTGGAAACGCAATCGGTGCTCGGTCAGTCCGTGGCGCTGGAAACGCGGATTTCCGAGCTGAAAATGCAGCAGGCGGAGATGGATCGCAAGTTCACCAAACAGCACCCGGCCTACCGCGCGTTGATGAGCCAGATCGGTGAACTGACCCAGCAGCAGAAGTCGCTGGAAGGCAAAGTCCAGGACTTGCCGGCCACCCAGCAAGAACTGCTCAACCTGACTCGCGATGTCGAAGTCGCCTCGCAGATCTACACGCAGTTGCTCAACAAATCCCAGGAGCTGGACATCGTCCGCGCCGGTGCGGTGGGCAACGTGCGTCTGGTCGATACGGCGGACGTTGACCTGACCAGCCCGGTCAAACCGAAGAAAGCCTTGATCGTGTTGATCGCGACATTCTTCGGCGCCTTCGTCGGTGTGGCGCTGGTGCTGCTGCGCAAATCCCTGAGCCGTGGGCTGGAAGGCCCCGAAGCCATCGAGCAACTCGGTTTGCCGGTGTACGCGTCGATTCCCTACAGCGCGCTGCAACAGGAAGAGGACAACAAAAAGGGCCGCGCCCGCGATGGCGTCGACAAACCGGCGTACCTGTTGGCGCTGCGCAATCCGACCGATCTGTCGATCGAGTCGATCCGCAGCCTGCGCACTTGCCTGCACTTCGCCGGGCTCGATTCGACCAACAACCGCATCATGATTTCCGGGCCGAGCCCGCAGGTCGGCAAGACTTTTGTTTCGTCCAACCTCGCGGCGGTCATGGCGCTGAGCGGCCAGCGCGTGGTGCTGATCGACGCCGACATGCGTAAAGGGCATCTGCACAAAACCCTCAATACGCCGATCAGCAACGGTTTGTCCGACTTGCTGGTGAAGCGCTGCAGCATCGATCAGGCGATCAACAAAGTTGAAGTCGACAACCTGCATTTCATCAGCCGTGGTCAGGTGCCACCGAATCCTTCCGAGCTGTTGATGCACGCGAACTTCCGCGAATTGCTCGCGCAACTCAGCGAGATGTACGACGTGGTGATCATCGATACGCCGCCGCTGCTGGCGGTGACCGATGCGGCGATTGTCGGCCGTGAAGCGGGCATCAGCCTGATCGTCACGCGCTTCGGGGTGAACCCGGCCAAAGAGATCGAGCTGACCATCCGCCGCTTCGCGCAGAACGGTATCGAGTTGAAAGGCGCGGTGTTCAACGGCGTCGAGAAGCGTGCTGCGAGCTATTACGGCAACGGCGGCTACGGCTATTACAACTACGAATACGCGTCCGACAAGTCCTGAGTTTTGGCGATTGTCCTTTCCTGTTTGAAGTGGGTGAGTTGTGAAAAAAATACTGCACGTGGCAGAGACGATCAAAGGTGGCGTCGCAACCGTTATTCGGACGATTTCGGCGTCGCCGGAAGGCGATGCGGCCGACTACGAGTTGGTGTATCTGGTGCCGGAGGATCAGGCCAAAGAACTGCACGGCATCGGCGCGCAACAGATCCGCACCTTCCCGCGTACCGGGCGAAATGTGCCGTCGTTGCTGCGTTTCGCCTGGCGTCTGACGCAAGTGCTGCTCAAGGAAAAACCCGATGTGGTGCATTTGCACAGCACTTTTTCCGGGGTGATTGGCCGCTGCGTCTGCGTGCTGTTGCGTCCGTGGCGCAAGCCGAAAATCGTCTACTGCCCGCACGCGTTTTCGTTCCTGATGGAAAGCTCGCCGATCAAGCAGAAGGTCTATGCGTGGATCGAGCGCGTGCTGCAAAAGGTCACCGACGTGATCATTTGCGTCAGTCAGTACGAACTCGACAAAGCCGCGCGCTTCGGCATCGAGCGCAAACGCATGAAGCTGATCTACAACGGCATTCATCATAAGGACGACGCGCCGAAAGCCGCGAGTCCCGAGCCGATTCATCTGCTGTTTGTCGGCCGTCTCGATTACCAGAAAGGCTTCGACGTGCTGCTCAAGGCCTTCGCCAATGTGCAGCGCAATGACCTGAAACTGACGGTGGTCGGCAGCGCGGTTAACGAAGATTCGGTGGAGTGTCCGCCGATGGATTCGGTCGAATACCTGCCGTGGGTCACGCCGAGCGAAGTGCAGGCGCTGTACCAGAAAGCCGATGCGCTGATTGTGCCGAGTCGCTGGGAAGGTTTCGCCATGGTGCCGCTGGAAGGCATGGCCATGGGGCTGCCGGTGATCGCCAGCAATTGCACCTCGCTGCCGGAACTGGTCACGCACGGCGTGTCGGGCTACGTGTTTCCGTCCGGTGATCACCAGGCGCTGGCCGATGTGCTCGCGCAAATCCAGAAGCCGCGCTTGCTCGATCTCGGCAGCGAAGGGCGCAGCATCGTCCGCGAGCGTTTCAGCGCCGCGTTGATGATTCGCCAGACCTACGACCTGTATCGCGCTCCCACTTTTTAAGTAGAACTCAAGCATATGAACGTAACGATTTTGCATGGCTACAGTGCGTCCAACTCCGGTGACGGCCTGCTCGTCGATCTGGCCATTGCCTTGGTGCAGCGCAACTTTGGCGACGACACCGCGATCAGCGTGGTCGCCTCCGATCCGGATTCTTTCAGCTATCTGCCGCACCCGCGTTTCGACGCGCCAGTGATGGCGGCCAAGGGCCTGGGCCGGGTCAAGCAAGCGGTGTTTCTCAATCAGTCCTACGCCGGGTTGGCGGATCTGCTGCAGAAAACCGATCTGATCGTCGGTGTTGGCGGCGGCTACATGCGTTCGAAAAGCGCTTTCGAACACATCAAGTTGAAGCTCGGCCACGCCAAACAACTGGAAACCGCGATCCTCAGCAAAGTGCCGTCGGTGTACCTGCCGCAAAGCATCGGCCCGTTCCATGGCGAGAGCAGCAAAATCGTCGAGCACTACGCCAACGCCGATGCGGTGTTCGTGCGTGACAACCGTTCCTCGGCGATTTTCGACGCCTGCGAAAACGTCTACCGCGCGCCGGATCTGGCGGTGCAATCGTTGGCGAGCAAAATTCTCCAGCAACCGAAGTTCACCCGTTGCGCCGCATCGCCGGCCACGGTGTGCGTGGTGCTGCGCAAGCCGCCGGAGTGGAGCAAAGACAAGAAGGTCGCCTACGTCGCCAATCTGAAGCTGCTGCTGCAACGCCTGAAGCAAAAAAGCAAAGTGGTCTGCGCCGTGCAGAGCGCCGTGCGTGGCAACGATGACGGTGCGTTCTATCGCGAACTGGGCATCACTGAAGACCTGCTGTCGTTGAAGGCGACCATCGCCAAATATCAGCCGGATCTGGTGATCTCTGTGCGCCTGCACGGCGCGATCGAATCGCTGCTGTCCGGCGTGCCGGCGTACCACATCAGCTATGAGCGCAAAGGCTTCGGCGCCTATCAGGACATGGGCGTCGAGGATTGGGTGATCAATGGCGGCGACATCGAAGTCGACACCATCATCAACACGGTTTACGCGCCAAATGCGCTGTCGAATTTCGGCCAGCGCTTGACCGATACCTGCCGTGAAATTGAAGCGAAAACCGTGGCCATGGACGAAATCATCAAGGGTGTCGTTCGATGATATTTCGGCTGCTGCTTCGCGGCGGAGCTTTGGGCGCGAAGTTTTTGCTGGTGTTGGCGATCACCCATTACCTCGGTTATGAGGCGCTGGGTTTTTACGGCGTGGTGGTCGCCGCGTCGTTGATCGCGTCGAAGTTTTACAGCGTCGGTTTCAGTTCCGAGATCAATCGCTTGATCAGCGTGGGCGGCAGTTCGCGCCGCGTGGTCGACAAGGTTTTGCTGTTGTACCTGGCGGTGGGACTGGTGCTGTCGGTGGTGACGGTGCTGATTTATTCACTGTTCCAGACCGTTGAAGCGACGGCGACGCTGATCCTCTGCGTAACCCTGGTTTTGCTCACCGAGCACCTGTCGTTCGAGATCAACTCGTTCGTGTTTTCCGCACAAAAAGCCACGGCCGGCGCATTGCTTTTCTTCATCAAGACCGGTCTGTGGGCGGTGTTGGCGGTGGGCGGGATGATGCTCGGCTGGGTGTCGGGCATCGCCAGTGTGTTGTGGTTGTGGGTCGCGGCGAATGTGCTGGTGATTGTCGCCGGATACTTGATTGTGGTGAACGTGCACAAGGGCCGCGAGAGCTCGACGCTGGCGACGGGCGCGGTGTGGAAGGCCGGGTTGCCGTTCTACCTCGGCACCGGTTTGATCGCGTTGAGTCAGTACGCCGAGCGTTTCCTGATTATCGATCTGGAGCCCTACGCCAGCCTCGGTAAATATGTGTACGCGTGGTCGGCGGCGAACACCTTGCAAGCCTTGTCCTATGCGGTGGTCGCGGTGGTTGGCATTCCGGTGTTGGCCAAGCGGTTTCAGGCCGATCAGCAGGCGTTTACGGTCAAGCAATTGTTCGTCAATAAATGGGTGATGCGTTCGCTGGTGGTGTCGGCGGCGGTGGCGGTGGCGATTTATCTGTTCTTCAACGTGGTGCTCGATTACGTCGCCACCAGCGTGCCGCGTCCGGACAATGCGATTCTTGGCGTGTTGATCTTTTCCTTCGCGTTGCGGGCGATTGGCGACATCGTCTGGGGCGGTTTGATTGCCTCGAAAAACAGCCGTGTATCGCTTGCCAGCGCGGCGATCTGCCTGCTGGTTTCGGTGCCGGTCAGCTATGTGTTGATCAAGCACTATTCGATTTATGGCGCGGCATGGGGCAATGTTTTCGCGATCATCGTGCAGCTCGGCGTTATTGCCGTTTTGACGCGCGTGACCGCTGCGAAAAAGGCTGCCGTGTCATGGGCCTGAAGCTGCCGTGCATCGAGTTTCGCGGCAAGCGACTCGATTCGTATGTGTCGTTCCTGATTCTGTTCACCGGGTTGTTTTTGTCGGTGGCCATGCCGCTGCTGATCCCTCGCGATCCGGGCCCGGATGCGATGACCTTGTGGTCGTCCTACGCGCGCGCCGACAACTGCAACTTCTGGAATCCGTTCTCGCCCGATCGCTCATCGTACGAGTGTTCGGCGTTCCTGCTGCGGCCCACCGGGATCAACCTGACCAATGCCTGGGCCTACGGCATGTTCTGCAATTT
The DNA here is from genome assembly GCF_902706155.1 of Pseudomonas sp. 18058. Classification (NCBI taxonomy): domain Bacteria; kingdom Pseudomonadati; phylum Pseudomonadota; class Gammaproteobacteria; order Pseudomonadales; family Pseudomonadaceae; genus Pseudomonas; species Pseudomonas sp. 18058. Next base: position 1,987 of record NZ_CACSJY010000028.1, on the reverse strand, counting down.
CTTCCTCACGGCGATTCCGGTGGTGGTGTTTCGGCGCATGCCGTTGGCGATCTTCGGCACCCTGTGTTTGTGGGGCATCGTCCGCTCGTTTTTCCTTGAGAACCTGACCAAGGAAATCATCGTGTCGGTGGCGGTGTTGAGCATTTTGCTCAGCTCGTTGACGCGCAAATATCGTGGCGGATTCTTTCTCTCAGCGGTGATCTACGGCGTGCTGATCCGCCCGTACTGGATTCTGTTTTCGCTGTCGTGGGTCGGCGTCTGCGTGATGAAAAAGTACGTGTCGCGCACGACTTTCTTCCTGATGTTGTTCCTGTTCTATCTCGCGGTGGCCATGGCGATTCAGCTGGCGCTGGGCTTCCCGGTGTCGTCGATTCGCGCCAGCAACAACGAACTGCGCACGGCGGGCGAGGAGGGCTCGAAGTCGTTGATTGTCTCGTGGCTGACGGGCAGCGACTTCGTTTCGCAAGCGCTGGACTCGATGATCATCTTCTTCCGCTTATCGTTCCCGGTGGAGCTGATTCTGTTGTCCGGGCCGGGGCAGGTGATCTTCGTGGCGTTGATGATCATGACCGCGCTGCTGCTGTTCAAAGTCATCACTTCGACCGATTACAAAGGCGCGCCGATCCAGACCAAACCCAAGGAACTGATCGCAATTCCGCTGGCGTTTCTGTTGGTGCAGGGTTTGTTCGAGCCGGACTTCGGCTCCTTCGCCCGACACTTTTCGATGGTGGTGCCGGTGCTGTTCGTGGGGCTGGGCTTGATGCTGCGGGCGAACAAACCGGTGCAGGTTGAATCAAGAATTCTGAATTGAGGCAGGTGCTTTATGTCGAGCAAGAAAAAGTCCCTGGAGATTGAAACCCTGCGCGGTCTGGCGTGCCTGCTGCTGGTGCTTTACCACGTCATCGGGCCGTTGGGCGGCGGGTTGAAGATCGATATCGGCTCGCCGTTCCGGGTGATCGCCGACTCGATGGTGTACGTGCGCATGCCGCTGTTCACCTTTATTTCCGGGTACATCTATTCGATCTACAAAATCCGTGGCAACGACTTTTCCGCGTTCTTCAGCGGCAAGGTGCGGCGCCTGATCGTGCCGTTGTTTTGCGTCGGTGTGCCGTTTTCGGTGCTGCAATCGGTGGGGCCGGGGGTGAACAAGGATGTCGGTGTGATCGACGCGTTGCTGTCGTTCTGGGTGCCGATCAACCACTTCTGGTTTTTGCAGGCAGTGTTCATCATTTTCATGTTCGTCGGGTTGTTGGAATGGCGCGGGATGCTGCGCTCGGCGACGCGCTTGTATGGGTTGTTCGCGTTTGCGGCGCTGTTGTTTTTGCTGCCGCCGTTCAAACTCGATGCGTTCGGGATAAACGGTGCGATCTACCTGCTGCCGTTTTTTGTTGCGGGGATGATCGGGCAGGAGAATGTCGAGGCGCTGAAGCAACGGTTCGCGATGATCGGGCCGGTGGTGTTTGTGCTGATTTCGCTGACGTTGCTGTATGTGGCGGCGCTGGATCGTGAGCTGATTGTTGATCGCCGCAGCTTGATTGGTTTGACGGTGGGGTGTGTGTCTTGCTTTGCGTTCTTGTCGAGTGGGATGCGCTCGAAGGCGTTGACCTGGTTGGGTGGGTATTCGTATGCGATTTTTCTGTTTCATGTGCTGTTTGCGGCGACGTCGCGGGTGGTGCTGGGGCGGTTAGGTGTGAAGGATGAGAGCTTGTTGGTACTGGGTGGGTTGAGCGTTGGGCTGCTGGGGCCGGTGGTGTTGTCGATGGTGTTCAGCCGGTTTAATTTCACCTCGGTGTTGTTTCTTGGTGAGCGAGCGGCGGTGAAGAAACCTGTGGCGGTCATTGCCCCGGTGGTGCCGGTTCAGAATAGCTAGAAGCTTCGCGAGCAAGCCCGCTCCCACAGTGGATATCGAGATCTCCTGTAGGAGCTGCGGCACGCTGCGATCTTTTGCTGTTGCTTCTAAAGATCAAAAGATCGCAGCGTGCCGCAG
>NZ_CACSJY010000027.1:0-83460 GCF_902706155.1 Pseudomonas sp. 18058 | reverse complement strand
TTCAGGATGGTGCAGTTGGGGCTGGCCTGCCGCACACATCCCCTGTAGGAGCTGCGGCACGCTGCGATCTTTTGATTTTGAACTTGTAAAAATCAAGATCAAAAGATCGCAGCGTGCCGCAGCTCCTACAGGGGTTTTGATTGCCGGGGGATCAGCGCAGGGTTTTCAGGATTGTTTGTAGTTGGGTCTGGCCTGCCGCGCTCAATGCAAATACCGGCAGGCGTGGATCACCCACTTCCAGCCCGGTCTGGCGTAACCCGGCCTTGATCGTCGCCGGCAAGCCGCCCTTCAGAATGAAGTCCAGCAGCGGCAACTGGCGATAAAACAGATCCCGCGCGCGATCCAGATCGCCCGCCATCGCTGCTTCATACAGATCCAGATTCAACTGCGGAATCAGGTTCGGCGCTGCCGTGCACCAGCCCTTCGCCCCGGCCGCGAATGCTTCCAGTGCCAGTGGATTGCAGCCGTTGTAGAACGGCACGTGGCCTTCGCCGAGCAATTGCAGCTTGTGCATGCGCTGGATGTCGCCGGTGCTCTCCTTGACCATGGTCACGTTTTCCACGGCATTGACGATGCGCAGAATCAGCTCGACCGACATGTCGGTGCCGCTGGTGGCCGGGTTGTTGTAGAGCATGATCGGCACGCCGATGCTCTCACCGATCGCGCGGTAGTGGGCGAGGATTTCCGCTTCGGTGAGTTTCCAGTACGAGGCCGGCAGCACCATCACCACGTCGGCGCCGTGGGCTTCGGCGAAGCGTGCGCGACGCACGGCTTTGGCGGTGGTCAGGTCGGACACGCTGACGATAGTCGGCACCCGTTTGGCCACGTGCTTGATACTGAATTCAGCAACTTGATCCCACTCCGAATCGCTCAGGTAAGCGCCTTCGCCGGTGCTGCCCAATGGCGCGATGGCGTGGACGCCGCTGGCGATCAGGCGGTCGATCGATTGGCCGAGTGCTGGCAGATCCAGCCCTTCGCCATTGGCGCTGAACGGGGTGATGGTGTAGCCGATGATGCCGTGAATGTTGGACATGGGAGCGTCTCCGTAATGAGGTTTCAGTTCAGGCAATCGGCGTGTTGGCGCAGGTTCTGCCGAGCGTAATAGTTGAAGGCGGCGGCGTGGCGTTTCGGCTTGGCGATCCAGTCATGGGCTTCGCGGCCCAGCGCGGGGATGATCGGTTTGATCGTGCCTGCCGCCATCGCCAGTAGCTGCAACTTCGCCGCGCGTTCGATCAATTGGGCGATGACACACGCCTCTTCAATCGTCGTGCCGGTCGACAGCTGACCGTGGTGCGAAAGCAGAATCGCGCGTTTGTCGCCCAGCGCACCGGCGATCAGTTCGCCTTCTTCATTGCCCACCGGCACGCCCGGCCAGCCTTCGAGAAACGCGCAGTCGTCGTACAGCGGGCACAGATCCATGTGCGAAATCTGCAGCGGCACTTCCAGCATCGACAATGCGGCAACGTGCGTCGGGTGGGTGTGGATGATGCAGTTCACGTCCGGGCGAGCGCGGTACACCCAGCTGTGAAAACGGTTGGCCGGGTTGGCCATGCCGTGACCTTCGAGAACCTCCAGATCCTCGTTGACCAGCAGCAGGTTGCTCGCGGTGATTTCGTCGAAACCCAGGCCCAGTTGCTGAGTGTAATAGGTGCCGGGCTGCGGGCCACGGGCAGTGATTTGTCCGGCCAGGCCGGAGTCGTGACCGTTTTCGAAAAGAATCCGGCAAGTCAAAGCCAGCTTTTGCCGGTCTGTCCACGTATTATCCGCAAGGCTTTTTTGCATCTGGGTCAGCGCTTGCTTGACCAGTTGGTCTTTGGGTAGTGCTAATGTCTTGGCCATGTCTGTGTCCTTTGGGTGGTTGCAAATGACACGAAAGAGGCTATATGACACAAAGTGTCATTGGCAAGCACAAATCGTCGCTTCCTTGATGGAATAACCGCTGCGCATGTCTATCCGTTTGAAATTATTAAGAAAAAAACTTGGCGTAACCCTTGAGGCACTGGCCGAAAAATCCGGCATGACCAAGAGTTATCTGTCGAAAGTCGAGCGCGGGCTGAACACCCCGTCGATTGCCGCCGCGTTGAAACTGGCGAAAGCGCTGAACGTGAAGGTCGAGGAATTGTTCTCGGAAGACAACGTCAGCCTCGACAGCTACAGCCTGGTGCGCAGCCATGAACGTCAGTCACTGGCGGCAAACGATCAGAGCCCGGGTTATGCGGTGCTGGCGCATCAGGTCAGCGAGCGCAATTTGCTGCCGTTCATCATCTATCCGCCGAGCGAATTCAGCGACAAGACCTTCAAGGAGCATCTGGGCGAGGAGTTTTTGTTCGTTCACGAAGGGCAGGTGGAAGTGGATTTCATGAACGAGAAAGTGCTGCTGCAACGCGGCGATGCGCTGCACTTCAATGCACAGAAACCGCACCGGATCCGGTCGGTAGGGGAGGTGCAGGCGCAGTTGCTGGTGGTGGTGCACAGCGCTGAGGATTGAGGCGCCCCCAAAAGCTTCGCGAGCAAGCCCGCTCCCACAGGGGAATGCATTCCAAATGTGCGAACTGGCTCGCCACCGATTGATGCTGACTGACTCAACGATATCGCTGGCAAGGCAGTTCCCACAGGGGAATGCGATTCACATGTAGGAGCGGGCTTGCTCGCGAAGGCGTCGGTGCGGCTTACATCAAACCTCGACCGGTACCGACAATTTCGGACTGCCCAGCGCATGCGTCTTCGCATCAAAAAACCGCAACTCAACCCCCGTCCCGTCAAACACCTGCGCGTAGTGCCGCTTCTGATGCTGCACAAACGCCGCACTGCGCGGATAAATCGAGATGGCCACAGTCTTCGGTTTCGCCAAGCGTAGCGCCCGCACAATGTGCGCATCCTGCTCGGCCAACGCGTGGCCAAATATACACAAACCGCCGCCATGCCCGAGCAATTGCTGATAACAGAACGACAGATAATCCGAACTGCGAATGGTTTTGAGCTTGTCCGCACTCGGCCCTTCGCTGACGAACAGCGGCACGTCATCCAGCGTCTTGATCGTATTGTTGATCGCGAAGCTGCCGAGCAGCGTGCCTTCGGTCGACGTCAGTTTGCGTGCGGTGCCGTCCTGATTGCGCACCAGGTGCAGACCGCCATGCAGGTAAAGCAAACGCGGATTGTCAGTGGCGCTTTCGGCCAGATCGAAACTCGCGTTGGCGCCGTTGAACAGGTCGTCGATGGCATCGCTTTGGTGTTGCAGCGCCCAGTAGTTGAGCAAGTCGTAATTGGTGGTGAACACTGTGCGATAGCGCGCCAGTTCTTCATTCAAAGTCGCCAGCGTCGAGGCTTTCACCAGTCGCCACGGAATGTGCACGGCGTGCACCGTGTTGATCAGCGCTTCCTTGATCGCGTAGTAGCGATTGCGCGGGGCGGCGGAGCTGACGGCCAGCGCCTTGTTGACCCGGCTGGTGGTTTTCAGCGCGCCGAGCACCTGCTCGAAACTGCGCGTCTGCATGGCGTCGAACACCGCCAGTTCCGACGCACTCAGCGGTTTCTCCTCCACGGTGCGGGCGTTTTCGAACAGCGAGTCGTAGCCGAAATCGTCCCACACCGCGCGGCTGGCGCCATTGCCCACCAGCAGGCCGTTGAACTCGGTCGCGGCGCGCAGGGTGTTCCAGTCTTCAAGGCTGGCGTCGACATCCAGAAAATCGGTCATTGCGTAGGCGGTCTCAAAACATAGGGGCTGATGGGCGGCGACTTTATCACGAGCGGGCATTGAGCCAGATCAACATCGGCGCTGACCGATCGGTCGATGCTGTGCTTATCCGCTGAATCGCAGCAGTCGATTCGGCCCCTGTCAGGAGACGCGCGCATGACCAGCACCTTTTTCATTCCGGCGGTAAACATCATGGGCAACGGCTGCCTCGACGAAGCCATGGTCGCGATCCGCAACTACGGTTTTCGCAAAGCGCTGATCGTCACCGACACGTGGCTGGCCAAGGCCGGTGTGGCGACGATGGTTGCCGAGAAGCTGGCCATGCAGGACATCGATTCGGTGATTTTCGACGGCGCCAAACCGAACCCGAGCATCGCCAATGTCGAATCCGGACTGGGTTTGCTCAAGGAAACCCGCTGCGATTTCGTCGTGTCGCTGGGCGGCGGTTCGCCCCACGACTGCGCCAAGGGCATTGCCCTGTGTGCGACCAACGGCGGGGAAATCCGTGATTACGAAGGTGTTGATCAATCGAGCAAGCCACAACTGCCGCTGATCGCGATCAACACCACCGCCGGCACCGCCAGCGAGATGACCCGTTTCTGCATCATTACCGACGAATCGCGTCACGTGAAAATGGCCATCGTCGACCGCAACGTCACGCCGCTGCTATCGGTCAACGACCCGGAACTGATGGTCGCCATGCCCAAAGGCCTGACCGCCGCTACTGGTATGGACGCATTGACCCACGCCATCGAGGCTTACGTTTCGACCGCCGCCAACCCGATCACCGATGCCTGCGCGTTGAAAGCAATCACCCTGATCAGCAACAACCTGCGCCTGACCGTGCGCGACGGCACAGATCTCGCCGCGCGGGAGAACATGGCCTACGCGCAGTTCCTCGCCGGCATGGCTTTCAACAACGCCTCGCTCGGTTTTGTGCACGCGATGGCGCACCAGTTGGGCGGTTTCTACGACTTGCCCCACGGCGTGTGCAACGCCGTGTTGCTGCCGCATGTGCAGACCTTCAACGCGCTGGTCTGCGCCGATCGCCTGACCGATGTCGCCCACGCGATGGGCGCCGACATTCGTGGTTTCAGCGCCGAGGAGGGCGCGCAAGCGGCGATCACCGCGATCCGCACCTTGGCCAAAGACGTCGACATCCCGAGCGGTCTGCGCGAACTCGGCGCCAAACTCAGCGACATCCCGATCCTCGCCACCAACGCACTGAAAGACGCCTGCGGCATCACCAACCCGCGCGTGGCGGATCAACGGCAAATCGAGGAAATCTTCCGCAACGCCTTCTAACGCTTGCCATCACCCGGCGCGAACTTCACGCAGAGCATCGCGCCGACGGCCAGCAACGTGCACAGCAGCGATAACGGCCAAGCCTGTGGACTGGCGATCAGACTGGCCATCGCGCCAATGATCGCCGCCATCAATTGATGAATGAAGCCACTCAGCGCCATCGCATAAGCACCGGTAATCGGCGAGCCATCGTTGGCGCGTGACAGGCTGATCGGATAGTTCAACGATTGGCCGAACACCGCCACGCAATACGGCAGCCAAAACAGTAGCGCGATGGAACTGGCCGCCAGACTGCCCAGCAACATCACGCCGCTACCGGCCAGCACCAGACCGACGCCAACGGTCATCAACCACGCCTGACCGGTGCGCAACACGAAGTGATTGACCGCCAGCGCACCCAGAAAATACGCCGCGCTGATTGGCCAGCCGAGCAAACCGTAATCCACCGTCGACCAGGCGAACGGCCCCTGCAAAACCAGCGGCGCTGCGGTGTTGAAGGCGATGATCACGCCGTAGCCCAAACCACCGGCCAGCGCCGGCAAAAGAAATGCCCGATGCAGCAGAATCTGCCGATAAGCCGACCACGATGAAGCGCTGACCGGTTCGTCGGCGACTGCAGGGAACGCCACCCGCGAGACGATCAGCGCCATCACCAGGCAGACCACGCCGAGCAGGTAGAAAATCGCCGGCCAGCCCAGCGTCACCTCAATGATCGAGCCCAGGTATTGGCCGATGCCCAGCGCCACCACGAATGAAATCGAAATCCACGACAACGCCTTGGCCAGCAGGTCGCCGCGAAAGCTGTCGCGGATCAGCACCCGCGCCATCACCGAAATACCGCTGGCGCCGACGCCTTGCAGCAGTCGCAGCAGCAAAAACCACTCAAGCGTCGAACCCAGCGGCAAGGCCAGATTGGCCAGGCCGTAAATCGCCAGCGCCGCCAGCAACACCGGTTTGCGGCCGATGCGCTGGGCCAGACTGCCCCAGAACAACATCGGCAGCGCCATGCCGATCAGGTACAGCGACAACCCCCACGACACCTGCGCAGGTTCCGCCGCCAGATAACCGGCGATTTCCGGCAGCGCCGGCAAATAAATACTCATGCCCAACTGGGCGAGAAAAACCGTGCTACAGGTGATCAGGAGAGTGACGCTGGCGTTCATGATTCGTCCCTGTTTTCAGTCGTCGAGATCACAACGGTGGGTGCGCAACAGCTCGGTGATCAGTTCACAGAAGCGGCGGATCAGTGCTGGCGGCATGTCCGCGCGCAGCGTAATGCGGATGGCCGCCTTGCCTTGTGCAACCACCGGAAAAAACACCGCACTGGTGAAAAATCCCTGTTCGGCCAGTTCGCTGGCCACTCGATTGGCCACCGCCGCCTGCCCGCATTTGATCAAGCGGATGGCCATGTTGCTGTGGCATTGATCGGTGCTGATCAGGCTGTCGAAGAGGCGGATATTAGCCTGAAGATTGCTTTGCAGCGCGGCGAATTCAGCGCTGCGATGCAGGCGGATCGACGCTCTGCCGGCACCAATCGCCGCGCAGTTGAGACTCTGCGACCAGTTGCTCGGCCCGCCGTAACGCTGGATCAGAGTTTTCTGCCGCTCATTGCCCAGCATCACCAAACCACCGCTGGCGCCAAACGACTTGGCCAGCGACGCGACGATCAGGCAATCCTCTTCCAGCGCCGCCACCCGTGGCCGCACCAGGCCGGCGCCGTGCTGACCGACCGCGGACAACGCATGGGAATCATCCAGATACAGAAACAGCCCGTAGCGATCCTTCAGATACAACAGACCTTCCATGTTGGCGACGCCGCCCATGCTGTACGCGCCATCGGCGACATACGCCACGCGACCGTGTTGCTGGCAGGCGCGTTCGAGAAAATCCATGTCGTTGTGCGGCGCGGTGACCACGCGGGTTTCATCGGCGCACGCAGCTTTCAAATGATTCATCGAGTAGTGCGCGTGGCGGTCGAAGACCATCACCGGCGGCTGACCCTCGGTGAAGATGCCGCTGGCCAGCAACGGCAGGATCCCCGCGCTGGCGGCGCTGCACGACAAAGTGCTCAGACAGACGGTGTCAAAGAGTTGCGACAGCTCGTTTTCGTACTGCTCGAGAATCGCCAGTTTGCAGCGGTTCTTCGAATTTGCGACGCGCAAACTGCCGGTTTCACGCAGGGCGGCGATGGCGCCTTCGAGCAGGGCCGGGTGGTGATCGAGCCCGAGATAAGAGGTCGTGCAGAAGTGATGGAATTCACGCCCGTACTGATCGAGCAAGTGATTCGGACTTTTTACTTCGACATTGAGACCGGCGACTTTGCCGTGTTCGGCGATGTCCCAATCGTAGTCGGCGAGGGCAATGATCTTGCGGAAATTGGAATACAGATTCGGGGTGTGCAACGGAAGATTCACAGGCGACATTCCTTGAGCGTAGCGATCCATGGGGTGTTGCAATTTGTGTGTGTTGCCAGACTTTACAGAGCGAAAAGTCGGACAAAAATAGGCCGATTCCGCGAATTCTGAGAGGCAACAGAGTTTTGTTTGTAGGGCGAAGCCACGAACGTCGGCGGATTAATCACATGTCTGACTTCAACGAAAACCGGGCTATCCTGCCGACTCGAATGACCCCGCCAGCGAGCCTTCCATGCTGCAAAAAAGCCTGATTCGCCGCCTCGATCTGATCACCCTGCAACTGTTTGTCGCCGTGCATGAAGAGGGCACGCTGACCCGCGCCGCCGCGCGCGAAGCCATCGCGGTGTCGGCGGCGAGCAAGCGCTTGATGGAACTGGAAGAAGCGCTGGGCATCAGCCTGTTCGTGCGTCAGGCCAAGGGCATGACGCTGACGCCGGCGGGGGAAACGCTGCTGCACCATGCGCGGCAGATGTTGTTTAACGTCGAGAAGATGGGCCTGGAACTGGGCGAGCACAGCCACGGTGTGCGCGGCTATGTGCGGATGCTGGCGAACCTCTCAGCGATCATTCAGTTTCTGCCGGAAGACTTGCGCGACTTTTCCGCCCGGCATGCGCAGGTCAAGACTGACCTTGAAGAACGGCCCAGTGCCGGGGTGATCCAGGGCGTGCTCGATGGCGTCGCGGATCTCGGTATTTGTTCCAACGACAGTGACATCAAGGGCCTGCACAGCGTGTTATACCGCGAGGACAAACTGGTGGTGGTGATGCTGCCGGAGCATCCGTTGGCCGCGCGTGAATCGGTGGCTTTTGCCGAAACGCTGGACAGTGATTACGTCGGTTTGCACGCGGCCAGTTCGATCAACATGCGCACCCACGCGGCGGCGCGGCAGGCGGGCAAGGTGCTGCGCATTCGCATTCATGTGCCGGGGTTTGATGCGGTGTGCCGGATGGTGCAGGCCAACATGGGCATCGGGATTTTGCCGCAGCGGGCGTATGAGTTGTTTGGCCAGGCGCTGGGGCTGCACGCGGTGCCGTTGACCGATGACTGGTCGGATCGCGCGTTGATTGTGGTGGTGCGCGATGAGGCGGGGTTGTCGCCGGTGAGCCGGTTGTTGTTTGAGCATTTGCGTGGCTGATATGCCTATCATTTGTGTCGCAGATACCCCCCTGTAGGAGCTGCCGAAGGCTGCGATCTTTTGATCTGTTGTTTTAAGAGCAAGATCAAAAGATCGCAGCCTTCGGCAGCTCCTACAGGGGCGGTGCGTTCGCATTTCGCGAACACCCTTTGCCGAACGAAGGTTGGATTCCTTCACCATCAGGCCTCTAGTCTTGCCGGCATATTCCAAGAACAAGAGGTACCCCGCGATGACTGCCCCCCTGAGTGCGATCAAAGTGATCGAAATCGGCACCCTGATCGCTGCGCCGTTTGCCGCGCGCATGCTTGCCGAGTTCGGCGCCGAGGTGATCAAGATCGAAGCCATGGGTCAGGGCGACCCGCTGCGCAAATGGCGCAAGCTGCACGAAGGCACGTCGCTGTGGTGGTACCTGCAATCGCGCAACAAGCAGTCGCTGGCGCTCAATCTCAAATCCCCGAAAGGCATCGAACTGGTCAAACAACTGGCGACCGACGCCGACGTAATCATCGAAAACCTGCGCCCCGGCGCGCTGGAAAAACTCGGCCTCGGCTGGGACGTGCTCCACGCGCTCAACCCCAACCTCACCCTCGTGCGCATCTCCGGTTACGGCCAGACCGGCCCTTATCGTGATCGCCCCGGTTTCGGTGCGATCGGCGAGGCGATGGGCGGCATCCGCTACACCACCGGCACCCCCGGTTCGCCACCGGCGCGGGTCGGCGTCAGCCTCGGCGATTCGCTGGCATCCTTGCATGCGGTGATCGGCGCGTTGATGTCGCTGCTGCGGGTCAAAACCGGGCAGGGCGGTGGCCAGATCGTCGATGTGTCGCTGGCCGAAAGCGTGTTCAACGTCATGGAAAGTCTGGTGCCGGAATACGACATGCTCGGCCACGTTCGCGAACGCAGCGGCGGCGCGTTGCCGGGCATTGCACCCTCCAACACGTACCTTACGGCTGACGGCGCTTACGTGGTAATTGCCGGCAACAGCGATCCGATCTACAAGCGGTTGATGCAAACGATCGGTCGCGATGATCTGGCTGACGCCGAAGAATTCGCCCACAACGACGGCCGTGCGGCCAAGAGCGGAATCCTCGACGCCGCCATCACTCACTGGACGAGCAGCCTACCGATCAACGACGTGCTCGCCGCCCTCGAAGCTGCTGAAGTCCCGGCCGGGCGCATCTATTCGGTGGCCGACATCGTCGCCGATCCGCACTATCAGGCGCGCGGCATGCTGCTCGACGCCGAACTGCCCGGCGGCGCAACCGTGAAGATGCCCGGTATCGTGCCGAAACTCTCGGAAACCCCCGGCGGCGTGAGCTGGTCTGGGCCGACCCTCGGCCAGCACACCGACGGTATTCTCGCCGGTCTCGGCCTGACTGAACTCGACATCAAACGCCTGAAAAGCCAGGGAGTAGTGCAATGATTTCCGACTATTCGCAAACCTTGATCGTCCAGGAAGTCTCGCCTCGCGACGGCTTGCAGATCGAGCCGACGTGGGTGGAAACCGTCGACAAAATCGCGCTGATCGATCAACTGTCGCTGGCGGGTTTCAGCCGCATCGAAGCCGGCTCGTTTGTGTCGCCGAAAGCCATTCCGGCGCTGCGTGACGGCGAGCCGGTGTTCCAAGGCATTCTGCGTCAACCGCAGGTGATTTACGTCGCGCTGATCCCCAATCTCAAAGGCGCGCAGCGCGCACTGGAGGCCGGTGCCGATGAGCTGAATCTGGTGATGTCCGCCAGTCAGACGCACAACCTCGCCAACATGCGCATGCGCTGCGAGGATTCGCTGGCGGCGTTTGCCGACATTGTTGCTTTTGCCGATGGCTCGGGTGTGCGGCTCAACGGCAGTATCGCGACGACGTTCGGTTGCCCGTTCGAAGGCAAGATTGACGAGGATCGCGTGCTGCGGATTGTCGACGCTTATCAGGAACTGGGCATTCAAGGCATAACCCTCGCTGACACCACTGGCATGGCTAATCCGCGTCAGGTGGATCGCTTGGTACGGCGGGTTTTGCAGCGGGTTTCGACGGCGGATCTGACCCTGCATTTCCATAACACCCGGGGTTTGGGGCTGTGCAACGTGCTGGCGGCTTACGAGGCTGGCGCCCGACGTTTCGATGCAGCGCTGGGCGGTCTTGGTGGCTGTCCGTTTGCACCGGGGGCGTCGGGCAATATTTGCACTGAAGACTTGGTGAATTTGTGCGATGAGATCGGCATTCACACCGGCATCGACTTGCCGCTGCTGTTGAAGCTGTCGCGCGGATTGCCGGATCTCCTCGGCCACGAAGTCCCCGGCCAACTGGCCAAGGCCGGGCGCAATTGCGACCTGCACCCGATCCCCACCTGAATCCCCCTCTGTAGGAGCAAAGCTTGCTCGCGAACGCGGTGTGTCATTCAGCAGTGATGCGACTGCCCTGACGCCTTCGCGAGCAAGCTCGGCTCCTACAGGAACAGCGTCATAACCAGACAACAAAAACAATCGGACGCCCACCGGCAGTCCGCCTGGAGAAAAGCTATGAGCCTCAATGTAATGGAGGCGGGCGCGAGCTCGTCTGTCGATCACGACGCCGAAAAAGCCCTGGTCAGCAAAGTCGCCTGGCGCCTGATGCCGCTGATCATGGTCTGCTACCTGTTCGCCTTTTTCGACCGTATCAACATCAGCTTCGCCAAGTTCCAACTGCAAGCCGACCTGAGTCTGAGCGACACCGCTTACGGCCTCGGTGCCGGGCTGTTCGTGGTCGGTTACGTGCTGTTCGAAGTGCCTAGCAACATGATGCTCTACAAGGTCGGCGCGCGGCGCTGGATCGCGCGGATCATGATGTCGTGGGGCGTGGCGACGGCGCTGATGGTCTTCGTCACCAGCGAATGGCAGTTCTACGCGCTGCGCTTTTTGATCGGCGCGATGGAAGCCGGTTTCGCCCCGGGCGTGTTGTATTACCTGACGCTGTGGTTCCCGCAGCATTTCCGTGGACGCATCACTTCCCTGTTGTTTCTTGCCTCTGCATTCGCCGGGTTGGTCGGCGCACCGTTCTCCGGGCTGGTACTCGAACATCTCGACGGTGTGATGCAGATGCGTGGCTGGCACTGGCTGTTTCTGCTCGGTGGTCTGCCGTGTATCGGCCTAGGGTTTCTAGTGCTGACGCTGCTCAAGGATCGCATCGAGGACGCGCACTGGCTGACCGCTGACGAGAAAAAATTGCTGTCCAGCCGCATCGCCCATCACGAACCGCACAAGAGCGGCGGCTCATTGCTGGCGGCGCTACGGATTCCGGGTTTTCTGACCTTGGGGCTGATCTACTTTCTGATTCAGGTCGCGTCTTACGGCTTGAATTTCTGGGCGCCACAATTGATCCGCAGCGCCGGTACCGAGAGCCCGGTGATGATCGGTCTGCTGACCGCCATTCCGTACATCTGCGGTGCGATCACCATGATCGTGATCGGGCGGTTGTCGGACGCAACCGGCGAGCGCCGCAAGTTTGTCGCGGGGTTGGTGGTGGTTGGCGCGATCGGATTCTTCAGTGCGGGGATTTTCGCCGATCACACCACGTTCCTGATCGTCGCCCTCGGCTTGCTCGGCGCCGGCATCATCGCCGCTATTCCGAGCTTCTGGACGCTGCCACCGAAGTTGCTGGCCGGTGCCGGCGCAGGTGCGGCGGGCGGGATCGCGGTGATCAATACGCTGGGGCAGTTCGGCGGCATCGTCAGCCCGGTGATGGTCGGGCGGATCAAGGATCTCACCGGCAGCACCACGCCAGCGCTGTATGTCATTGGCGTGGCGGCGTTGATCGCAGCGGCGTTGTTGCTGTGGGGGTTGCCGCAGAAATTGCGCACGCTCGATAAATATTGAGCCGCTGAAAAGATCGCAGCCTTCGGCAGCTCCTACAGAGTACGAATCCAATCCTGTAGGAGCTGCCGCAGGCTGCGATCTTTTGATGTTATTGCGGTGCCAAAACTCTTCCCGGCGAATTGCCAAACTGAATCAATACCACCCCCGCAATCAACAACACCGCGCCAAACAGCCGAGGCAATGTCAGCTGTTTCTCCACCAACCCAAACAAGCCAAAGTGATCCAGCAGCATTGAGGCAAGCACCTGACCCGCCAGCGCCAACGCCACAAACCCCGAAGCCCCGAGCTTAGGCAGCAACACCACCGCCAGCGCCACAAAACAAACCCCGAACGCGCCACCGGCCCACATCCACATGGGCGCCTTGCTGATAAACGCCAGCGACGGCAGGGGCAACCGCAACGCCAAAATCACCGGCAACAACACCAGCACACTCACCAGCAACGACGCCAACGTCGCCCACAATGGATGGCCCAATCCGCGCGCCAGGTTGCTGTTGATCGCGCTCTGAAACGGCACTACCGCCCCGGCAAATGCGGCCAACGCCAACAAACCGGCCCACTGCAACGTACTCATGATCATTCTCCAACAGGTTTTGCTGGACTCTAGAGTATTCGTCGCGCAGATTTAAATTCCGTTTCGTCATCCAGAACATGCATCAAATGAATGATCTGCGCCGCATCGACCTCAACCTGCTGGTGATCCTCGACGCCTTGCTCAGCGAGCAGCACGTCACCCGCGCCGCCGAGCGCCTGCACCTCAGCCAACCGGCGGTCAGCCATGCGCTGGCGCGTCTACGCGATTTGCTCGGCGACCCGCTGCTGGTGCGCGCCGGCGCAACCCTGGCGCCCACCGCACGAGCGCTGGAACTGGTCGCGCCGCTCGCCGAAGCGCTGGCCCAAGTGCAATCGCTGCTGGCACCAAACACCTTCGATCCGGCTAGCGCCCGACGCACCTTTCGTGTGGCGATGTCGGACTACGGCGCGGCGATCATCCTCCCCGATCTGATCCGGACCCTGCGCCGCGAAGCGCCGGGCATCGACCTGCAAATCAGCCACGCCAGCCGCGAAGGCATGCTCGAAGGCGTGCTCAATGGCGATATCGACGTCGCCGCCGGCGTCTTCCCGGAAATGCCCCACGAATTGCGCAGCACGCTGCTGTTCGAAGAACGCTACGTCTGCCTGCTCGACCGCCAGACCCTGCCGGCCAACGGCGTGCTCGATCTGCCCACCTACCTGTCGCGCCCGCATGTCTTGCTGGAAATGCGCGGCAGCGGCACACCGGAAATCGAGCGAGCCCTGACCTCCCTGCGCGAACGCCGTCGCGTCGCGATCAGCCTGCCGCACTGGAACGTCGCGCCGCAGTTGATCAGTGGCACGGATTTGATTCTCACCGTGTCATCGCGCAGCGTGCGCGATTTGGTGCATGGGGATTTGATTGTTGTGCCGCCACCGTTTGATATTCCGCCGTTTACGTTTGTGCTGGCTTGGCACAAGCGGCGGGGTGGGGATCAGGCGTTGAATTGGTTGAATCGGAAGATTGAGGAGGGGGGGACGAGGAAAACGCCACAGACTGGAAATCTTGATTGTGCCGTTACTAATTAACGCGTATTGCCACTCCACTTTGCAGTGATGGTTTCAACTGCTGCAGCGGAGGCGAAATCTCCAGCATCGGCCTCTATTATCGCTTGCTGGATTTGCTCAGTTTTCCAGGTTTCGCGCTCCAGATACTCACTCAATGCGTCATTTGCCAAGCTAGATTTGCTGCGCCCCGTTGCTTTGGCGAGGTCGGTTAGTGCGTCAGCGATTTCATCTGGAAGATGCAAAGAAATGACAGGCATAACGCTCTCGCTGTAGTGGTAGGCAACTCACGACGCTACAGCTTTGCTCGGGGCGGAGCTATCTCTGGTACTGCCTTGACTCAAGTAATTGCGAATGTGGGTTGCGATTACTTCAGTTGAATCCGTCGAAAGAGGAGGGGATAGTGCGCGGCTGAACAGTCATCAAGGAACGGGACGTGACAGTGAAGTCGGCTTGGATCGGATGTGTAGCCATTTGTACGTGGTTGCTGGCGGGGCAGGCGTTTGCCGATTGCTCGCCGGCTCCAGTGGCGCATGACATGGATTTTTCAATCTGTAAGGACTGGCCGGCGTATCCAGGACTGACACTCAGCGCCAGCACAAATTTCTCACCCGATCCGGTATATGGCGCATCAGGAATTGTGGGGCTGTATGACTTGCATTTGTCCCTGTTGGCGACCAGTGGCTCGAAGTCGTTAGCGACCTTTGATCAGGCCTCGGCATTCTCAGTTGATGCCATCGCGCTGGAAGAACTGAAATTCGACACCGCCCGCTACAAACTCAAGCCTGACCTTCAGGCCTTTGGCGTGCGAGTTCGCTTCAAAAATTCCTCCCGTTTGAATCCTTTGGATGAAACCTGGTTGTCGCTCTATGTGAAAGACGGCAACGCCTTGCGTCCGGTGATGGATCGATTGGTGGTTCATGAATATGGCGGGGAGTGGGATGGCAATTGTGCGGGTGAGCGTTATGAAACTTCGCGAACAGTGGAGTTAGCCAAAGCCAGCACCAATGGCTATGCCGATCTCATTATCAAAACGATCAGCAGCTCGACCGTAGGCAATGGCGAGGGAGAGGCCTGCGTCTCCAACACCGTCACGCAAAAACCTGTATTGACGACACTTCGCTATGACGGAAAAAACTACGCAGTGCCCAGAGATTTCAAAGGCCAGTAAGACAGATCTCTTTTACTCAAGGAAGAACAATGAGCCTCCGAACTAAGTTCAGCCTCGCCCTGTATCTACTAGTTCTCGCCACTCAAACCCAGGCCGCCTGCTTAACAAAAGACTTCGACGGCAAGTCTCTATCACGCTGCAAAGTCTGGCCGGCGTTCCAGAATCAGGTTATCTCCGCAAAATCCACTTACCTCGCCGACGCTGGCGGTGAAGACGCCGGTGTATTCGATCTGGATCTGGCGATTATGAACGCTACAAACAGCAAGCCCATCGCTACTTTTCGCAAGCCGGGCGCCTATAACTCAGACGCCATCCGGCTGGATGATTTGCGTATCGATACAGCGCGCTATCGACTTGCTCCCGACGTCCGGGCTTTCGGCCTGCGTTCAATGTTTGGCCACAGCTCCAGCGCACTTCCCTATGAGAAAACTGACCTGGCGCTGTATGTCCGCGAGGGTAACGTTCTGCGTCCGGTGCTGGAGGGTTTGGTGGTCTTCAGGAACCACGGCGAATTTATGAGCGACTGCGAAGGGTATGCCAATCGCATACATCGCACGCTCGACATCGCTCCATCGAGCCACTACGGTTTCGCTGATTTGATCATCACCACCAGCGGCAGCAAAATGAAAGACACCAAGTCGGGCGGCCAATGTGTTTCACAAACCACTGACCTGAAGAAAACTCGAATTACCCTGACCTATGACGGCAAACAATATACCGTCCCCGAATCCCTCAGAGGTTACTGATCCGATGCTCACCGGCCTCAACCACCTCACCCTCGCCGTCAGCGATCTGAACCGCAGTCTGGCGTTTTATCGCGACGTGCTACAGCTCCGCGTCGAGGCGACGTGGAACGCCGGTGCCTATCTTTCGCTTCCGGGACTGTGGCTGTGCCTGTCGCTCGATCCATTACGCACTAGCGAGCCGAGCGCCGACTACACCCATTACGCCTTCAGCCTCAACGCTGCGGATTTTGCGCTTTTCGTACAAGCGCTAAAAGCAGCAAACGTGCGGGAATGGCGCGATAACCGCAGCGAAGGTGCGTCGTTCTATTTTCTCGATCCTGATGGCCACAAACACGAAGCTCACGTCGGCGATCTGGCCTCGCGACTCGCAGCGTGTCGGCAGAAACCGTACGCCGGCATGCGTTTTTACGACGGGCAGTGATCAGGCGCAATCGGCTGATATAGACTGGCCGCCACGTGTTCTGGCGCTTGCAGGTTTTCCATGACTCTATCGTTGCTAATGGCCGTTCTGGCCTCGGGTTTCATTTACGGCATCACGCCGGGGCCGGGTGTGCTGGCGGTGTTCGGCATCGGTGCGGCGCATGGGCGACGGGCCGGGGCGGGGTTTCTCTGCGGGCATCTGCTCGGCGATGTGGTCTGGTGCAGCACGGCGTTGATCGCGATTGTTGGCGCGCGGGAAATCGGCAGCACGGCGTTTGACGTGCTCGGGGTGCTCAGCGGTCTGTACTTGTTCTGGCTCGGCTGGCGCGCGGTGCGGGCACAGCGACGCAATGCGGACGAACCGCAGGGCGCGGCGCGCAATCCATTCTGGCACGGCATTCTGTTCGGGTTGACCAATCCCAAGGCGTACCCGGTGGCGGTGGCGACGTTTACTGCGCTGCTGTCGAGCCGTGCCGAGTTGCTCAACTGGTCGATGCTGCCGGCGCTGATCGCCCTGAGCTTCCTTGGCGGGCTGCTCGCCTACGCTATTCTCATTGGTGTTGTCGGCGCGCAGCGGGTGCGCACGCTGTATCAGCGCCACGAGTTGCTGATCACCCGGTTGTGCGGGGTAATGTTCATCGGTTTCGCCATCAACGCGCTGATGCATGCGTTGCCGGGGCTGATGCCGAACAAGGCTTGAAGGTGACTGTACATCGCGCAGCGCGGCAATCATCAGGCGCTGCATTAGCTGATTGCGCTTCACCGTTCGTCAGTGCAACGCCAACTTTTCTAAACCTTTGCTGGCCAGAAAATTCTCAATCTAGGCGGGCACCTGCTCGCCACGATCATTACCAAGAGGTAGAGAATCATGCCTAATTCAAGAAACTCGAACTCGGGAAACTTCGCTAACGATCGAACGAAGGCGTCTGAAGCCGGTCGCAAAGGTGGGAAAACCACTACAACGACTGTCGACAAAGACCCTGCGAAAACAGAAATAGGCCGCAAGCCCGGTCAGAAATCGAAGTAGTCAGTGAAGTCGTTTTGATTGAGAGGCGGGGGCGTAAGCTCCCGCTTGAATTTTGAGAAAAGGAGGGCGCGACCATGAGCCGGATGGCCACCCGTTTACGCAATTTGAGTGTTGTTTCGCTGTTGAGCCTGTGCGCCACCAGTGCTTTTGCCCAGTCGCCTGCCGATTTCATCAACGATGCGTCGGCCAAAGGCATGGCTGATATCGAAGCCAGCCGCTTGGCCCACGGGAAAACCGAATCCAAAGAGGTAAAGGATTACACCATCGTGGTGATCAACGACCGCACCACAGCCAATCAGCATCTGGCGAAAATTGCCAAGAAGCTCGACCTGCCGATCGCGCCGCGCGAAGAAATCGCCGACAAGGCTAAAGAGCTGATTCCAGAGGTGAAGGACGGCGCGACGTTTGACCAGGCCTATGCAGCGAGTCAGGTCAAAGCCACCGAAGAGGCCATTCAGCAGATCGAGCAGGAAGCGCAGACCACTGACGTGCCTGAGATCAAAGCCTTCGCCGACGAAACCCTGCCGAAACTGCAGAATCACCTGGAAATGGCCCGAGCCTTACAGGCCAGCCGCTAATCTCACAGACAACACAGATCCCCTGTGGCGAGGGGATTTATCCCCGCTCGGCTGCGCAGCAGTCGTTAAAACATTCAATGCAGTGTGTCAGGTTGAATTCGGCAGCAAGAAATGGGGCTGCTTCGCAGCCCAACGGGGATAAATCCCCTCGCCACAAGTGTTTTCATTCGCCCGATAAACCTAGCACTCATTCAAATCCTGCTTCGACTTGCTCATCTCACCCAGCCCTTCAAGGTTAAACACCTCGCCCTCGCCCAACGAGCGGTAATGCCTGCGCAACGCCTCCAGCTGTTTCAAATCCAGCGCTTCCAGCCCGAGCATCGCGTTCTGCGCTTCCTTGGTCACCAGCAGCAACTCATCAATCTTCAAATGCAGAATGTCAGTGTCACGGTTCTGCGTGTTCTGAATCAGAAATACCATCAGAAAGGTAATGATCGTGGTCGAGGTGTTGATGATCAGTTGCCACGTATCGTTGTAATTAAAGATCGGCCCGCTCAACCCCCATAGCCCTATCAGGATCAACGCCCCCATAAACGTCTTCGGGCTACCGGCCCACAGAGCAAGCTTCTGGGAAATCTTCGCGAATTTCATAGCCGTATTCCTTATTGGGGGGAGTGCATGAAATTCAGACAATGACGGCGTTGTGAAAATTCTAATTACAAATCAGCGAATGGAACCGGACGTTGGTAGGGCAGCGCCGGCCAGTTGGATCACGGTATGGTAGCGGCATCTGTTTTTCCAGGTTTTGAAGCAAACGCCTCACAGGAGAACGCAATGAGTTGGTCCGCCAAGCAATACGTCGCTTTCGAAGATGAACGCACCCGCCCGGCCCGCGATCTGCTGGCGGCGATTCCCACGGCAGAAGCGCGAGCGGTGGTTGATATCGGTTGTGGCCCGGGCAATTCGACGGAGCTTCTGCTGCAGCGTTTTCCTGAGGCGAAAATCTGCGGGCTGGACAGCTCGCCGGACATGATCGACGCGGCACGCAAGCGTTTACCGCAGTTGCAGTTCGAAGTGGCTGAGATTGATCAATGGGCGGACGCCGGGCCGTTTGATGTGATCTTCGCCAATGCCGTGCTGCAATGGGTGCCGGATCACGCAGCGTTGTTGCCCGCGTTGGCCAACAAGTTGTCGGCGGGCGGCAGTCTGGCGATTCAGATGCCGGATAACCTCAACGAACCGTCCCACCGCTTGATGCGTGAAGTCGCCGCCAATGGCCCGTGGGCCGCAAAGCTCGCCGGCGCGGCGGGGCAGCGAACGGACATGGCGAGTGCCAGCGATTATTTCTCGATGCTGCGGCCGCATTGTGCGCGGGTCGATGTCTGGCGCACGGCGTATCACCATCAATTGTCGGCTGGCGCAGCAGGGGTGGTTGAGTGGTTCAAGGGTAGCGGGTTGATTCCGTTTTTGAGTCCGCTGACTGAAGCGGAGCGGGCGGAGTATCTGGAACAATACCTGGGGGAAGTCGCGAGGGCTTATCCGGCGTTGGCGGATGGGTCGGTGCTGTTGCCGTTTCCGCGATTGTTTATCGTCGCGACTCGCTGAAACGAACGAATGCGTTGTTCGACTGGAGAGCGGCGGCGTTACATCCGGCGAGCCCCTCACCCCAGCCCTCTCCCAAGGGAGAGGGAGCTGATTTGGGGGCTTTTCAAATCCTGAGTTCGGCTCGATATCGCAGGTCGGCGTAGCTCGAACAGGCACCTCGGTCAGTTCCTTCTCCCTCTGGGAGAGGGCTAGGGTGAGGGGCTATTCCAAGGTTGAATCCATTCAACGCTGCACCGCGACCAGCATCATCATCGGCCGCTCCCGCTCTTCCTCCAGCGCCGGTTGCGCCGCCACCTCGGCATCACTCGGCCCCCATTCATTGACATGACGAATAGTGAACCCCGCCTCAATCAACGAATTGAGCAGCGTCCCGATCGTACGATGCTGCTTGATCACGCTCTAGGCCAACCAATGGGTCACCCGCTCACCTTCCATCTGATAACTGTCCAGCGGCCAACGCTTGTTGCCCTCGCTATAAACCAGCCACCCCGGATTACGCGGGGCCATAAAGATCGGATGCTCGATGGAAAACACAAAGTGCGCACCCGGTTTCAACGCCGCATACAGATGAGCAAACAGCCCCGACAAGTTCTTGATGTAGTGCAGCGCCAGTGAACTGTACGCCAGATCAACACTGCAAACCGGCAGGTCGAGCTGCTCAAGATCGGCACGTTCATAACGGATATTCGTCGCCACCGTTGTCTGCCGCGCGCGCTCCAGCATCTTCTCCGAAACATCCAGACCCAGCACATTGGCGGCGCCGCTCCCTCTCGCCCAACGGCTGAACCAGCCATAACCACAACCCAGATCGACCACATTCAAACCATGCATGGCCGGCAGCAACGCCTTGAGCGCCGGCCATTCCGGCGCGGCATCGAGCCCGCCGATGGAGCGGTTCATCTGGCTGTAGCCCTGGAAAAACTCGGGATCGTCGTAGATGTTTTGTGTCATGGGATGAGTACTCTTCAAAATGTCGTCGCAGTGAATGGCTCAGTTCCAATGCCCGTTAAGACAAAGAGGAATTCAACCCTGCTGCAACACCTTCAAAGCCGCCGACGCGAGAAACCCCGAGCGGCTCTTTTCTTCCGGATGGTGCAACACATACTCATCAATACGATTAAGCAGGTGCCCCGGCAGGGTGATGTTGAGCTTCTGGGCTTTGCCCAAATATTTGACCACGTCGATGTCCACCACCGCCCACGCGCAACCGGCATATTTCGGATTGGCCACATTCACGCCCAGTTTGCTGGCAGACGGGATAGGCGCACCGTCCTCGGCCAGAATCTCGAAATGGCCTTCGATCGCTTCGCGAGCCATGGCGACAGCATCGTCGAGGTCATCACCTGCGGAAAAACAGCCAGGAATGTCCGGCACTTCCACGCCCCAGGCGTGTTCGTCATCACCTATTGAAATTGCGATTGGATAAAGCATGTGTGTTGTTCTCCATGGCGCAACTGACTGAGTGAGTCAAAGCAGCGCCTGCTGCAAAATACTGATGGCCGTTTTTTTGAGCAGATCCTTCTTCGGATGCGGCACAGTGACCAAGCCGGGTTTGCTGGGATGCTTGAAGTGATGGTGACTGCCTCTGATCCGCACCAGATACCAACCGTCTGCGACGAGTTGGCCGATTAAAAAACGGCTATTCACAACACCTCCTTGTGGTGTGCTTGGTAGTTACTATACCTACTGGTTTTTTGTGATCAACAGTGGAGCCACCGAAAGGTCATCGTCCGCTGATGACCTCAATGGTTTATGCAGTCTAGGAAGGGTAGGAAAAGGCGAGCGGAGAGTGTGTTGCAAAGGGTTGCGTCCGCGCGCAGCAACTCACTAGAAACCAGCCGAATAGCGGGTTCATATCGCAGAAGTCCCAGCTTATTTCCGACGCAGATTTGCGACGTTATTGTCGATCCGGTTTTGGATAGTGAACAGTGTCTCTCGGGTGATCAAACCGGGATAAAGACGTTCGGCCGTCACTGAAAACTCACTGGCAATGTCGCAAACCCCATCAATCATTTCAGCGGCTTTATTGGCTGGAACCTCTGCTTCCTGCGCAAGCTTGAGCATGGCCTTGCGGTCAATTTCCAGGGCTTCACCCATCACGTCCATCTGATGATATCCACCAGGTCCCTCGCAAAAAGTGACGTCATAAGCCGGCGCCAGCTTCCACTGGCCGCTGGCTGACATGAGGTAGGCGAAGTTTTTCGGGTGATCGTCGCGGTTGTTGAAGGCGACATTAAAAATCACGCGTTCGAATGCGAGTGCTTTTTCTCGAACGTCGTTGGTGCATTTGTGAGTGGCGCGCAAGAAATTGACGTAATCCAATGCACCCGGGGATTGGAAATCCGCGCCGGTATAAGCCGCGAGACTTTGCATGGGCACGCGTAAGCCATCTTGACGATCGAAGCGTCTGCTGGCGAAGGCGGCCATTCCGTCAGGCAGGCTGAAATACTGAGTATCAGGTGTCTGGATGCCGCACATGCGCAGGCATTCGGCGTAAACCATTTCTATGGCGCAGACTTCGGGGTGCTCTTGCTGAGCAGGGAATTTCACCAGCCAGGCTTCAAACCCCGGCGTGGCCGCAGTGGTAAAGATTTCGGTTTCAGGGTCGCGATAAACCAAAGCCTTGGGTCTGGCGCCTTGCGGAGAGCCTCCTACCAGCAGCAGTTTTTGCAGGAGTTCGCCACCTTCGCCTTTGAGCACTTCGCGTATTTCGGCTGCCAGCAGGGCAATGGGAACGTGGATCTGCGGCTCCAGCGCTTCGGCTGCAACCGGCTCAAACGACATGGCGCCCATGGCATTGTTGCCGATGTAGGCCAGTCGCTCCAAAGGGCCGATTCGCGCCGGGTTGAGCCCGCGACGTTTGAACAAGCGATCCATCAAAAGCATGCCCCAGCCGTCAGGCAGGGAATCATAGACCGGGCCGGGCAGACTCATTTGATGAGACGGAAAATCCCGTCGCAGCCGGGCTCCCTCCAGTGGAAGGCGCAAGGACGATAATTCCAGTCCTTTCTTTTTGGCCTCATCACTGTACTCAAACGCAATGAGCGGCCGGCCGGTCAAGGCCGTTGTGGAAACGAGCGTGCCCCACCGCCAGCGTTCGCCCCAGCCATCGTAGAAGACATCAACCTGTTCAAGCATCGTCGGATTTCCTTTTGATGCGATGACGCTTGGCGCTTTTTTCGTAGCGCAAGATGTCATCGAGGGTATCGAGCTTTGGCTGGAACAACCCTTCAAGCTCTTTACCACGTCCAAGCACCATGGCCACTCGCACCAGGCTCTCGAAACTCACATTGCGCCCGGCTTCCATGCTGGACACTGTGTTGCCACCGACGCCTGCGCGTGAGGCCACATCGGCTTGCGACATGCCAAGCGCCAAGCGCTCCGTACGTAGACGTGAGCCCAGTTTTTTAATGATTTCGTCAGGCGTGCTGAGGCTTAAATCCAACATGATGTGTCTACTGCCTGGAGAATGCTTCAACGAATGAAAGGTGCGATCACTCAAATCGTTTAGCGAGAAACGATAACTCCTGAATATTGTGGCTTATCTTCGGGAATTAGCAATAACTCACAAAATAAAGGAATTAAAACAAGGTGAGCGCTTCGTGTTCACTGCACTTACCAAACCCCAGACGCAAAAAAACCGGCCCTATAGGCCGGTTTTCTGTATTCCTGCATCCCCCGTCAAAAAATCACGACGTGAGACAAAATCTGATTGGAGCGGGTAGAGGGAATCGAACCCTCGTCGGAAGCTTGGGAAGCTACTGTTCTACCATTAAACTATACCCGCTCAGAGCGGCTGACTTTGTACCAGACTCGGCCACGGATTTGAAGTTTCTTTTGCAAAATAAGCCTTTGAAGCGTTGAAAACGGTCAATCGCGGGCGAGCACTGCGGGATGCAAACGAAAAGCTCAACCCCGCAGGCTCGCGCGCGACGACACTTTTTCAAATAGCCAATGCATGTTGATCCTGAACAAACGAGTAACGCGTTCGGCTGGTCTGCTGCGCCGGTTTCAGAAAGCCGAGCAAGGCGTTCTGGCTGTCGCGGCACGCCGCTTTGTGCTCCATATCGAGAAAATGCCCGGTGGCTTGCAGGGTGGTGAAGGTGCTCTGCGCGACGTGGTTGCCGAACAGGCGCGCATCGTCGGCGGCGGTGTATTCGTCCCATTCGCCGTTTAAAAACAGCACTGGCACGTTGATCTTTTTCGCCGCGTTCAAGTAGCACTGGCGGTCGCTGTGCAGCACGTCGCTGATGTGGAAATGCATCTGCCCGTATTCGTGCTCGGCCAGACTGCTGACGTGGCGATAGTTGAAGCGCTTGAACAGCGAAGGCAAATGTTTGCCGATGGTGTCGTTGACCAGATGGCCGACGCGGTCGCCGTCGCGCTGGCCGAGGTAGTCGACGCCACGTTCAAGGTAGTCGAGCATGTGCGCGTTGATCACCGGCGAGAACGAGCTGATCACCGCCCGTTCGATGCGCCGAGGCTGGTGGGCGAGGGCGACCAGAGTCGCAGCACCGCCCCAGGAAAACGACAGCACGTGCTCTGCGCCAAAGTGGTCAATCAGCTCCAGCAGGATTTGCCCTTCGACTTCCTTTGTCAGATGTTTCTCGTGGCGGTTGTGGGCTTTTGACCGACCCGCGTAGGGCTGGTCGTAGCAGACCACGTTGAATTGCGGGTGCAGGTTCTTCACGGTTTGTGCAAACGACGCAGTCGTGGCCATCGAGCCGTTGACCAGAATGATGGTCTTTTCTGCGGCGTCTGCGCGATAGAACTCCGTGTAAACCCGATACTGACCCTGTATATCCAGCACAGCGATTTCTGGCCTCATGTCATAAGACTCCTGGCAAGCAAGCGGGTATGCGCGCAATGGTGAGATTGCACGAGCTTTGTGACAGGTAGGCATACGCCTGGAATTTGCTTGGCCCATGTCGATCCGATAAGGCAGGTCGACGGGTATTGTTATTGGCGGGCAGTTTGTCGGCTGAGGCGCAGCCCTTGGGGCTGACGACCGACAAAAAGTTTCTTAGAGGTATGTTGTGACTCGTCGGTCACATTTCGGCCGACGTCCTGATTCAAGCAGGGGAGGCAGGATCGCGCAAGTGCCGTTGGTAAATTGTTCGACAACTTCTGCTGAGCGGTCGCAGGCTTAGAACAAATGAATCTCTTCGGTGCGCAAAGCGCGGTACTCGCCCGGTTTTAGCGCGTCATCGAGCTGTAACAGCCCCATGGATTCACGGTGCAAGCGTACGACTTTGTTGTTGAAGAAACCAAACATGCGCTTCACCTGATGGTAACGACCCTCGACGATGCTCAACCGCGCCGAGCGTGGGCCGAGCAGCTCCAGTTGCGCCGGCTGCGTGGTCAGATCCTCGAACGCGAAGTAAATCCCCTCGGCAAAGGTGATCGCATATTCCGCGCCAATTTCCTGCTCGGTCTCGACGTAATAGACCTTCGGCAGTTTGGTCTGTGGCTGGGTCAAGCGCCGCGACCACGCGCCGTCGTTGGTGATCAGCATCAGCCCGGTGGTGTTGAAGTCCAGACGCCCGGCGATGTGCAGGTCGTCCTTGTCCGGTTCATCGATCAGGTCGAGCACGGTCGGGTGTTGCGGATCGCGGGTGGCGCTGACGCAGCCGGGCGGTTTGTGCAGCATGAAATAGCGCGCCGGTTTGCCGACTTGCAGCACTTCGTCATCAACCTCTACGCGACTGAACTCCAGCACCTCGCTGTGCGGATCGCTGACGACTTTTCCGTCAATCCGCACGCGCTTTTCCACCAGCAACAGGCGCACCTGCTGACGGTTGAAGCGCGGTAGATTGCTGAGGAAACGGTCGACGCGCATGTTCAGTGTTCGATCAATGAAGGGGCGCGCATCTTACGGGATCGGCCGCTTGGCCGCTTGCAGTTGCGCCTCGACCTGCGCGCAACGCGGGCACAGACATGATTGGTTGCGCAGTGCTGGCGGCAGCGCTTCGAGCACCGCCGGGTCGATGCTGACGCCGTAGCACCAGCATTCGCGGTCGGCGGTACGCGGGTCGGCCAGGCTGCAGTCGTTGCGGGCGCCGCAGGCCGGGCAATGGTCGGGTTTAACGTCGGAATCAGGCATAAGTCGAGTGAGGCATTTCCACGCAGGTGCGGTTGCGGCCGGTTTGTTTGGCTCGGTACATCGCATGATCGGCCCGCGACAGCAGACTGTGCAAGGTGTCATCGCGTTGCAGGGTGGTGGCGCCGATGCTCACCGTCAGATTCAGGGTGTGACCGTTGTAGGCATATTCCTGTTGTTCGACGTGCTGACGAATTTTCTCGGCGATGTTCTGACCGGTGTCGCCGTCGGTGTCCTTCAGCAGCACGATAAATTCCTCACCGCCCCAACGGCAGACGATGTCGGCGTGGCGCAGGCAACTTTGCAGATCGCGGGCGAAGCCAATCAACACCTGGTCACCGGCCATGTGCCCGTAGGTGTCGTTCAGCGCTTTGAAGTGATCGAGGTCGATCAGCAACGCCGTCAGCGGTTTGGTCTCGCGTTGTGCTTCGTGCAGGGCTTGCGCGGCGAGCAGGTCGAAGCCGCGACGGTTGGGCAGTTCGGTGAGGCTGTCGAGGGTTGCCTGCGCCTGGATTTTGCGCTGATAGCGTTTGATCACGCGGTTGAGCAACGCCAACACGCTCAGCGTCACCAGCAAGCAGATCAACAGATTGAGATAGAGCGACTGACGGATTTCGCTCAATGCACCGTCTTCGCGTTTATCGACGAACAGGTACCAGTTCAGCTCGGGAATGAAGCGCACGTTGAGAAAATGCCCCTGGCCTTCAGCGGAATACTCGTAGCTGCCGCTGTGCGGTTTCGGCAACTGACTGACCAGACTTTTCATGCTCTCGATTTCGCCAAGACTCTGGCCTATGTGTGCGCCTTCCGGGCCACCTTCGGCGCCGGTCAGCACCAGTCGGCCAAAGGTGTCGACGAAGTACACGCTGCGTTGATAGCGCTGCTGGTATTTGTCGATCAGCTTGATCACTGCGTCGACGGTCAGGCCGACACCGGCCGCGCCGATGAAACGGTCGTGGTAGTCGTAGACTTTGTAGTTGATGAAGAAGGTCAGGTTGTCCTTGTTGGCCAGATCTGGGTCGACGTTGATCTCGTACGGATCCTTCATGTCGCGCACGCGGAAGTACCAGGCGTCGCGCGGTTCTTCGACTTTGATCTGCTTGAGCACGCCTTTGGCGTGGTAGTAGGTGAGGGTGCTGTTGGAGACGAAAAACGCGGTGTAGGCGCCGTAATGGGTCATGACCTCGTTGAGGTAGCGGGTCATTTGCTCGGGGTTTTGTTCGCCGTTGACCACCCAGTCGCGCATGAAGGTGTCGCGGGACATCATCGAGGAAATCAGGATCGGTCGGACGAGGTCTTTCTGGATTTCCGAGTAGACCGTGTCGGAGGTCAGCGGCAGCTCGGTGTTGACGATGTTGTCGCGGATCGAGGCGCGCGAGGCGTAGTAGCTCAGCAGGGACGTGGCAAGGAAACCGGCGCCGAGCAGGGCGATCAGCGTGAGTACCAGCGAGCGTTGGGAGTACAGCGCAGATCGATGCGGCATGGCAGTTCCATTGGCAGTGGCCCGATGGCATGCATTCTAGTGGGACTGCGGGGAAATAACTGCTCCATGTGCGGCGCGAATGGTCGTTCCTGTATTTCCATGTTGCTACGCTGTCCCTGTAGGAGTGAGCCTGCTCGCGATAGCGGTAGATCAGTCACATCTTCGGTGAATGTCATACCGCTATCGCGAGCAGGCTCACTCCTACAGATGGCGGTCAGGCCAGGGTTTTCAGGTAGGCCCGCCAGCCGCCGAGGTGGCTGATGTCTTTGGCGCCTTCAAGACCATACGGCTCACAGATAAACCCACTCTCCCAGCGCCCATCCGCCAATTGCACCTTGCCCAATCCCAACGGCGCCGGAATCCCGGTCAGAAACGAACCCAACTCGCTGCTCGGCAACTCCCACACCTCCACCGCAATCGCCACGCCGCCGCCTTTCACCCGCACCATCCCCGGACGCAATGGCGGGCCGCCGGCCAAGGCATGCAGTTGATAATCCGGCGAGCTCAGCGTGGTTTCCAGCAACCGCCCACCGCGCTGCGTCAGTTGCCAGTTCAACGCCAACCCTTGCAGATGCGCGCCACACACCACAATCCGCGCACGATCATTGCGCGCTACGTTCGCGGGCGTCGGCAATGCAGTGTCCTGCTGACGCTGCATCGCATCCGCCACACTCAACAGATATTGATCGGTAAACACCCGCCCAAACAACGTCACGCCCCACGGCATCCCGTTAGCCATAAACCCGCTCGGCACGGCGACGGCGGCGTAGTCGAGCAGGTTCATGAAGTTGGTGTAGTAACCCAGTTCGGAATTGCGCAGCACCGGTTCGGCGTGCAGTTCGGCGAGTGTCACCGGGCGGCCGATGGTCGGCGTCAGCACACAGTCGAGACCTTCGAGCGCTTGATCGCACAGCGCTTTCAACGCTTGCAGCCGGTACTGCGCGCGGAAAGTCTGCACGCCGCTCACCGCCGGGGCTTTGGCCAGCACGGCGCGGATCACCGGCAAAACGGCTTGCGGATTCTGTTCCATCAATTCGCCGGCAACGCTGTAACGCTCGGCGACCCACGGCCCTTCGTAAAGCAAACGCGCGGCTTCAAGAAATGGCGTCAGATCCAGTTCAACCGCTTCGCCACCCAGGGCCTTGAGTTGATCAATGGCATCGCCGAACAACAGCGGCCCTTCAACACAGCCGAAAAACTGTAGATCCTGCGCACGCGGCACACCGAAACGAAATGGCCGTGGCGCACCAAACGCCGAGCCATCATTCCACGACGGATTGCGGCGGCTGTACTCATCGCGCGGATCGAGTTTCGCCGTCAACGCCAGCAACTGACTGGCCTCACGCGCCGTCGCGGTAAACGTGGTGACGCAATCCAGCGTACGGCACGCGGGCACCACACCGGCGGTGGAAATCAGCCCTTTGCTGGCCTTCAACCCGAGCAGATTATTCAACGCCGCCGGCACCCGACCGGAGCCTGCGGTGTCGGTGCCCAAAGCAAAACTCGCCACGCCCAAGGCCACCGCCAGCGACGAACCGGCGCTGGAACCGCCCGATGGATATTCCGGCAATACGCTGTTCGGACAAGCGCCGTAAGGCGAGCGGCTGCCATTAAGGCCCGTGGCAAATTGATCGAGGTTGGTCTTGCCCAGCGGAATCGCGCCCAACGCGATCAGTTGCTCGACGATGGTCGCCGAGCGCTCCGGCACATAAGCAAAATCCGGGCACGCGGCGGTGGTCGGAATGCCGGCCAGATCGATGTTGTCCTTGATCGCAAACGGCACGCCGTACAGCGGCAGACTGTCGAGATCACGACCATCGAGGGCCGCCAGATACGGCTCCAGTTCGGCGACGCTGAGCAGGTGGAT
Organism: Pseudomonas sp. 18058; assembly: GCF_902706155.1. Classification (NCBI taxonomy): domain Bacteria; kingdom Pseudomonadati; phylum Pseudomonadota; class Gammaproteobacteria; order Pseudomonadales; family Pseudomonadaceae; genus Pseudomonas; species Pseudomonas sp. 18058. Next base: position 54,551 of record NZ_CACSJY010000027.1, on the reverse strand, counting down.
GAACAGGTGATAATCCGGGTTCAGCGCGGCTGCTTTGTCGCGCAGTGTCGGCAGCAGTTGACGCGGTGTGGTGTCGCCATTGCGGTAGGCCTGGCGCAGAACATCGAGTTGCAGATTCATGGGTTGATCCTTATTCAATTGGCTTCAGTCGAGTTCCAGCACCACGACCCGTTGTCCCGCACGCACCGCCGAACCGGGTTGCACACGAATCTCGCGCACCACGCCGGCCATCGGCGCGAGCAGCGGAATCTCCATCTTCATCGACTCGAGAATCACCAGCACATCGCCGGCCGCAACACGGCTGCCAGCCTCGACCTGCACCTGCCAGAGATTGCCGGCGATGTGGCTGTCGACGCTGTGTTCACCCTCGGCCAATGGCGCGTCTTCGGCGGATGGCGCCACGGCTTCTTCGCTGTCGAAATGCGCCTGACCGCTGGCGATCCAGCGTTCACGCTCAGCATTGAAGGCGCCCTGTTGCTGGGCGCGAAAGGCGTTGATGCCCTCGGCTTCACGACTGAGAAACGCCTGATAATCTGCGAGGTTGAGCTGGCTGTGTTCGATGTTCAGATCGAAGCGCCCCAGCGGAAAATCGCGGCGGATGCGCAGCAGCTCGTCGGCGCTGACCGGGTAAAAACGGATCTGGTCGAAGAAGCGCAGCAGCCACGGTTTGCCGTCGAACGCGGCGACTTCGCGGTAGCGATTCCACATCTGCAAGGTGCGCCCGACAAACTGATAACCGCCGGGGCCTTCCATGCCGTACACGCACATGTAGGCGCCGCCGATGCCCACCGAGTTTTCAGCGGTCCAGGTGCGCGCCGGGTTGTATTTGGTCGTGACCAAGCGATGGCGCGGGTCGAGCGGCGTGGCCACCGGTGCACCGAGGTAAACGTCACCAAGGCCCATCACCAGATAGCTCGCATCGAATACGGTGCGCTGCACTTCGTCGAGGTTCGGCAGGTCGTTGATGCGGCGGATGAACTCCAGATTGCTCGGGCACCACGGCGCATCCTTGCGCACGGTGGTCATGTATTTCTCGATCGCCAATTGGCAAGCCGGGTCATCCCAGGACAGCGGCAGATGGACGATGCGCGACGGCACTTGCAGGTCGTTGGCGGCGCACACCGCGTCCCATTCGCCGGCGATGATGCCGAGGAGATCGGCGAGCGGCAGTTGCTCCGGCTGGTAGTGGATTTGCAGCGAGCGGATGCCGGGGGTGAGGTCGATCACGCCGTGCAGGGCTTTGTGTTCCAGCGCCTGCATGAGGGCGTGGGCGCGGAAGCGCAGGACGAGATTGAGCTCCGGCTCGCCGATTTCCAGCAATAGGTGAGTATCCCCGGAAACCCTTGCAACAAGCCGCACATCCCCTTGACCCAACGCCAACACCACAGGCGACACCAAACCCTGTGGGAGCGAGCCTGCTCGCGAATGCGGTGGATCAATCAATACTGAGGTGTCTGAAATATCGCGTTCGCGAGCAGGCTCGCTCCCACAGTGGGAATCCCATTTCAGGGCGAGGTTGCGGGCGGTTTTGAGGTCGATCGGAATGAACTGGACTTTATCGCCCGCCTTGAGCTGCCCGAGTTGCCACAAATCCGCCTCGATCACCGTCACCGGGCAGACAAATCCGCCAAGGCTCGGGCCATCCGGGCCGAGGATCACCGGCATGTCCCCGGTGAAATCCACCGCGCCAATGGCGTACGGATTGTCGTGAATATTCGAAGGATGCAACCCGGCTTCACCACCGTCCGCGCGTACCCATTCCGGCTTCGGCCCAATCAGCCGAACACCGGTGCGGCTCGAGTTGAAATGCACTTCCCATTGGGTTTCAAAGAACGTGCCGATGTAGTTCTCAGTGAAATACTCCGGCGCAGCGTGCGGGCCGTAGATCACCCGAATCTGCCGCACGGCGGGCAGCGCGGTGACGTGTTCTTCAGCCAGTTGTTGACCGCTGCTGCGATCAGTCAGAGCAGGCACATGCAACACGTCACCCGCGCGCAACGCGCGACCACCGTGCCCACCAAACTGACCCAAAGTGAAGGTGCTTTTGCTGCCCAGATAATCCGGCACCTGCAAGCCACCGCGCAGGCACAGATAGCTGCGCGCCCCGGCACCGCTGATGCTACCCAGATGCAACGTCGCACCCGCCGGGATCAGCAGGGCGGTGTTCATCGGCACGCTGTCACCCTCAAGCGTCAGCGCGATCGGCGCACCGGTCACCGCGATCACCGCTGTACAATTGAAGCGCAGCAACGGCCCGCTCATGGTGATTTCCAGCGCCGCCGCGCCTTCAGCATTGCCGAGCAAGCGATTGCCCAGACGCAGCGCGCGGCTGTCCATCGGCCCCGACGGCGGCACACCGACCGCCCAGTAACCGAGGCGACCGGGATAATCCTGCACGCTGGTTTGCGTGCCTGCGCTGAGCACTTCAAACGTGTTGGCGCGATAGACCAGACCTTCCAGACAACGCGTCCACGGCTCACCGCTGGCGAACGGTGTGTCGAGGAGAATTTGCCGCAGGTAATCACGGTTGGTTTCCACGCCGTACAACAGACTGTCGCCCAGCGCTTGATGCAATTCGGCCCGTGCCTGTTCACGAGTGGGCGCCCAGGTAATGACCTTGGCGATCATCGGATCGAAATACGGCGGGATCTCGCAACCCGCTTCGACCCATGTATCGATGCGCAGTTGAATACCGTTGGCCGGCGGAAACTGCACTGCCGTCAGCAGGCCCGGACTCGGCTGAAAATCACGCCCCGGGTCTTCCGCATACAGCCGCGCCTGAATCGCATGGCCTTCGGGTTTCAACGGACGATACAACTCGTTCAGTGGCGGCAGATCACCGGCGGCCAGCTCCACCATCCAGCGCACCAGATCCACACCCCAGACCTGTTCGGTGACGCCGTGCTCGACCTGCAAGCGCGTGTTCACTTCGAGGAAATAGAAGCGCTGCGCCTCGCTGTCGAAAACGAATTCCACGGTGCCGGCGCTGCGGTAGTTAACGGCTTTCGCCAGTTTGATCGCCGCCGCGCACAGCTCTTCGGCCATGCCGTCCGGCAGGTTTGGTGCCGGGGTTTCTTCGAGGACTTTCTGATTGCGCCGTTGCACCGAGCAGTCGCGCACGCCGAGGGCGATGACTTCACCGCGACCATCGCCGAACACCTGAACTTCCAAATGGCGGGCGCGCTGGATGTACTTCTCGATGAACACGCCGGCGTCGCTGAAGTTGTTCTGACCGAGGCGTTTGACTGCCTCGAACGATTCGCTCAATTCGCTGGCGCTGCGGCACACGCGCATGCCGATGCCGCCACCGCCAGCGGTGCTTTTCAGCATCACCGGGTAGCCGACTTGTTCGCCAGCAATCAGTGCAGCGTCGAGGCTGTCGAGCAGTTCGGTGCCTTCGAGCATCGGCACGCCGTGCTGTTTGGCCAGGGCGCGAGCGGTGTGCTTGAGGCCGAACACGCGCAGTTGCTCCGGTGTCGGGCCGATGAAGGCAATGTTCTGCGCCTCGCATGCTTCGGCGAACGCGGCGTTCTCGGACAGAAACCCGTAGCCGGGATGGATCGCCGTGGCACCGCTGTGCTTGGCGATGCCGAGGATCTTGTCGACGGCCAGATAGGTGCCGGCAGCGGCGCCTTCACCGAGACTGTGCGCTTCATCGGCTTGCAGGATGTGCAGGCTGGCGGCGTCGGCTTCGGAGTACACGGCCACGCCTTTGACCTGCAATGAGGCGAGGGTGCGCAGGATGCGGCAGGCGATGGCGCCACGGTTGGCGATAAGGATTTTTTCGAACATGGCATAACCCCTGAAGGGGAAGCGGGCCGTCCCGCCGTTTTTCGACAGACATCCGGGCCGTCCCGGATGACTTAAATCCACGCTGCACCTGTAGGAGCTGCCGCAGGCTGCGATCTTTTGATCTTGAATTTTCAAAAAGCAAAATCAAGAGATCGCAGCCTGCGGCAGCTCCTACAGGGGAGCGGTTATTTGATGCACTGCCCGGAGCGCGCCTGGCACAGGGCGAAAAGCAAGCGGCGTAAACGGCGGATAGTCAGTTCCATACCAGCAGCTCCGCAGGTGTCGGGTTGTAGGCATTGCACGGATTATTCAGCTGCGGACAATTGGAAATCAGCACGATCACGTCCATCTCCGCGCGCAAATCGACGTACTTGCCCGGCGCCGAAATTCCGTCTTCAAACGTCAGTCCACCGTCCGCCGTGACCGGCACATTCATGAAAAAATTGATGTTCGGCCCGATGTCGCTTTTGCCCAAGCGTCCGTCATGCACACACGCGCGCAGGTAGTTGTCGCGGCAGCTGTGCATGTAGCGTTTTTCCAGGGCGTAACGCACGGTGTTGCTCTCTTGCGCGCACGCACCGCCGAGGGTGTCGTGGCGGCCGCAGGTGTCGGCGACGATGGTCAGCATCGCGTGGCCGAGGTTGGAATAGAGCACGCTGCCGGTGCTCAGATAGACGCTGTTCTGCCGGCGCAAAGTGCGTTGCACGTCGTAGCGTTCCTTGGGATTGGCGACGCTGTAGAACAACGTATCGACCGCTTGATTACCTTCCAGATCAAGGATGCGCAGGGTCTGCCCGGCCTTGACCTCCATCAGCCACGGCTCACCGGCCGGGATCGTGGCGCGGTACACCGCAGCGTCGGGTTGTTTTTGCGAAGTGGCGATAGCAACTGACATGGCAGCGATCCTCAGGCAAACAAACGGTCGGTGTTGATAAAGCCGCGCTCATTTTCCGGGCGCGAGGTGCGGCAGTGTTCGGCGACGCTGGCGTCGGCGTTCATCCAGCTCAGCTTCAGCGGTTTTGGTGCATATTCCGGCGCCGGATCCATCGGGTGTTGCAGTGCGGTGAGCACCACCAGCGTGTCCATCGGCGCGTACAGTTCGATGTAGTCGCCGGCCTTGGAATTGCCCTCGACGAAGTGGAAACGCCCGGCCTCATCGACGTTGACGCGGCTGAACAAATTGAGGGTCATCAACAGGTCGGACAGGCCCAAACCCCACTTGCCGAGTTCCACCAACAGGTTGTCGGTGCCGTTGCGGTAGAAGCCATTGCGCAATTCCTGATAGCGGCCCTGACCGTACTTTTGCGCGACCTCTTCGGCGCAGAGCACACCGCCGAGGCTGTCGCTCCAGCCGCACGTGTCAGCAGTGATTGCGGCCAGCACGCGGCCCATGTCCGAGTACAGGCAGTGACCGCTGGTGAGTTTGGCGGTGTGTTGGCATTTGAGGCTGTCGGGCAGGTTCAGCCGCTCGGTTTTTTCGTTGGCATTGAGCAGGGTCAGGCTGACGTTGGCGCCGCCGCGCAGATCGGTCAGGCGCAGCAATTGCCCGCGCTTCAACACGAAGGAACGGTGGCCGCCACCGGGGAGCATTTCTTCGGCGAAGGGTGGAAACAGTTGGGTCGAATCAGTCATCGGCTTATTCATCAGAGCAGTCCTCTCAAGCGGTGCGAAGGGCGCCTGCCAGTGGCAACGGCAGGGCGTCGACGGCGGCGCGTTGGGCGCGGCGGTCGCTGTTCAAAGGGATGTCGTAGGTGATGCGCGCGCCATAGGCGCCGGGGGCGTGTGGGTCGAGGCGCACTTTGTCGAAGACCAGCAAACGCGTGCCGAGGCTGAAACCTTCGGACAGATCATGAGTGACCATGAACACGGTCAGTCTGGTCTCGCGCCATAGCTCCAGCAGCAAGGCGTGCATGTCTTTACGGATGCCCGGATCGAGCGCGCCGAACGGTTCGTCGAGCAGCAACACGCGCGGTTTCATGATCAGCGCCTGAGCAATCGCCAGCCGTTGCTGCATGCCGCCGGACAACTGCGCCGGATACTTGTCCAGCGCATGACCGAGGCCGACTTTGTGCAGCAGCGCCGCAGCCTGTTCGCGCGCGTCACGTTTGCCGCTGCCGAACAACCGCCCCAGCAGCGGCGCACGCGGCAATTCGAGGCCGAGGGCGACGTTGTCGAGCACGCTCAGATGCGGGAACACCGAGTAGCGCTGAAACACCACGCCACGGCTGGCATCCGGCTCACTGGCCAGCGCTTGACCGTCGAGCAGAATTTCGCCGCGACTCGCCGTTTCCTGACCGAGCAGCAGACGCAGGAAGGTCGATTTGCCGCAACCGGAGGCGCCGACCAAGGTGCAAAATTCGCCTTCGTTGACATTCAGGTTCAAGCCTTCCAGCACCACTTGATCGGCGTATTGCTGCCAGACGTTTTTCACGGTGATGAAGCTCATTTGGCCGCCCCCTCATACCAAGGGAACGCCCGCCGCGTCAGGTATTTCAGGCCCCAATCCATCAGCCAGGCGAGGAGGGTGATCCACACCACGTACGGCAGAATCACGTCCATCGCCAGATAACGCCGTACCAGAAAAATCCGGTAGCCGAGGCCGTCGGTGGAGGCGATTGCTTCGGCGGCAATCAGGAACAACCACGCCGAACCCAGCATCAGCCGCAACGAGATCAGCAAGCGCGGCAACAGTTGCGGCAGCACCACGCGCAGCATCAGCGTCCAGGTCGAGGCACCGAGGGTCTGCGCCTTGATCAGCAGTTCGACCGGTATTTCGCGGGCACGCTGCTCCAGATCACGAGCAAGCGCCGGGGTGATGCCGATGACGATCAGCATGACTTTCGACAACTCGCCCAAACCGAAAACGATGAACAGAATCGGCAGGATCGCCAGCGGCGGCACCATCGACAACACCGTCAATAATGGCGACAACGGCGCGCCGAACAGCGGCAGTGTGCCGGCAGCGATGCCCAGGCACAGCCCGGCGAGTGCGGCGATGCCGAGCCCAATGGCCAGGCGCCGCAGACTCGACGCGGTGTCCTGCCACAATAGGTAGTCACCGGTGCGGCTGTCGGCATTGAAGGCCAGACGTTTGACCGCATCGGTCATCTGCACGGCGCTGGGCAGCAGTTTGTCGTTAGGGTTGTCCGCCAGGCGCTCGGCCGAGCCCATGAAGTAGGCGAACAGCAGCAGAGCGAACGGCAGGATCACCAACAACAGGCGACTGGGGCGATCCGGGTGGCGATTGATCAGGCGCATGGCCAAATCCTCCGTGGCTTACAGCTTGGCGTCGGCAGCCATCTGCACGTAAGTCGGATCGAAACGCAGCTTGAGGTTGCCGGTGTCGCCACTGGTCACGCCGTTGGCGAAGGCCATGCCGACCGCGCTGGTGTCTTTCGCGCCTTCACCGAGCAAGCCGTGCTGGAAGGAAAACTCGGCGACCTTGCGCATGGTTTCCGGCAGCTGTTGGCTGGTGGCGAAGTTCAGCGCTTCGCTTGGCGTGGCGAACAGTTTGGTGGTGTCGAGTTGTGCCTGGAATCCAGCGAGGTCGGTGCCCGAAGCTTTGGCCATGTGCTCCAGCGCAGCCTCGGCCGCGGCGTTCTTGGCGTTCATCAACTCGACCACTTCGAACCACGCGCCGGTCAGCGCTTTGCCCAGCGCCGGGTTGTCTTTGAGGGTGGCGCTGTTGACCACCATCATGTCCATGATCTCGCCGGGAATCTGGCTGGAGTTGAACACTTCGGTCACGCCCGGTTTGGCCTTGATGTCCGAGAGCATCGGGTTCCAGGTCGTCACTGCGTTGACCTGTTCGGTGTTGAAAGCGGCGGAGATGTCGGCGTCGGAGGTGTTGACCACTTTCAGGTCTTTCTCGGTGAGGTCAACCGAATCCAGCGCGCGGGCCAGCAGGTAGTGCGAGACCGACAGTTCGACCAGATTGACGTCCATGCCCTTGAGGTCGGTGACCTTTTTGCCGTCGCCCTTGAGGACGATGCCGTCGTTGCCGTTGGAGAAATCGCTAACGATCAGCGCGGTGCTGTCGACGCCGCCGGCAGCCGGAATGGTCAGCGCATCCATGTTGGTCATGGTGCAGCCGTCGAACTGGCCAGCGGTGTATTGATTAATCGATTCGACGTAATCGTTGAGTTGCACGACGTCGATCTTGATCCCGTATTTCTTCGCCCATTTATCGACGATGCCTTGGCTGCCGGCGTATTCCCATGGCATCCAGCCGGCGTAAATCGTCCAGCAGACGCTGAAGTGATCTTTCTGAGCGGCGGGGGCTTGGCTGCTGATAAGCGCGGCGAACGCGGCAGCGAGCAGGGCGGGCAAACGTAGTCGGGTCATGGCGGATTCTCCAGTTGATCAAGGGCGGACAGGAAGGCAACGCGGCACCGCGAACGGTGGCTTGTCTCCCGGGCTTTTGTCCCGCCGTGTAACCTCAACTGGAGGTCGCCAACTCTCGGACCAGCCACTCGCGATTGCGAGCCGGAACCCTAGTCAGCCATTGCAAATTGTGGTGCCGCGAACCTGTGATATGACTCCTGCACAGGTTTGCTAAAGCGAGAGGCGTGCCAAGTCGCGCCAGGCGCTCTGGCACGGGCGCGCGGGTTGCATAGGGGTGGCGGCGCGGGCGCTGAGGCGCTTTGTGTTGGTGCGCGGCTGCACCGTGATGCAGCGTGTTTGCCGCTGATCCGATGGTTTGCGCCGTTGGCATCGTGGCGGTTACGGACGCGGTTATCACGGCGGCGGTTATCACGGAGGCCACCATTAATCAGTGGCTGAATGACCGCGTCTGGCGGATGAACAAGCTTTCATAAATCACTTGTTTCAACTTGTTGCAGGGTCGCACCAGATTCGGAAAACGCTGTCTGATTTTTCGACAGTCACCGATTAAATGACTGTCGCCTGCCAGCGTCGCTGGTACGGCCAACCCGCGGTCCAGGAGGCCGCCATGTATAGACGAATTCTTCTGCTTGCTGCATTGATGTTTTCGGTTACCGGTTGCGCCCCTTACTCCTACGCGGACTCGTATTACAGCTCCGAGGTTTACACGTCACCGGCACCGGCCTACTACAACACAGGCGGCACTTATTACAACGGCGGCAGCCGCTATTACGCCCAGCCGCGTTACTACCAACCTGCACCGCGGTACTACCAGCAACCGCGTTATTACCAATCGGCGCCGCGCTACTACCAACCGGCCCCACGCTACTACGAAAGCCGCCGTTGGCACGGCAATGACCGCGGCAATTGGGAAGGCCACCGTCGCGGCGGTTGGGACAATGATCGCCGCGGTCGTGGCAACTACGACCGACATAGCGGCCGCGGCGACCACAACGGACGTGGCAACCGCTGGTAATCACCCGCAAACAGAAAGCGGCGCATGAAGCGCCGCTTTTTTTTGTGCGCGAATTTTAATACTGCGTCAAATCCGCCAACGGGTGCCGACCTTCCCAAACCTTGTGAAAGTGCGCCTCGACCACCGCGTCCGGCACGTTGTTGATGTCCGGCCAGTGCCAGTGCGGTTTTTGATCCTTATCGATCAACCGCGCGCGCACGCCTTCGCTGAATTCCGGGTGCCGGCAGCAATTGAGGCTCAGGGTGTATTCCATCTGGAAAACCTCGGCCAGCGACAGATGCCGCGCACGAATGATCTGTTCCCAGACCAGATGCGCGGTCAGCGGCGAGCCTTCGCTCATGGTCTTCGCGGCCCGGGCGATCAATGGATCGCTGCTGTCGCGTTGCAGGCTGATGGCTTTCCAGGCGCAGGCCACGTCGCTGACGTCGAGCAGTTCGTCGATCTGCTGACGACGCGGCAGCCACTGCGCTTCGGGCATTTGCACCACGGCTTCCTGCTGCAAAGCCTTGAGCAGACTGTTGAGCTGCCGATCGATCTGTTCCTGCCAGTTTAGCTGCAGCAGGCCTTCGATCAGTTCCGGTTGCTGTTCGTCGAGCAGGAAGCGGTCGGCCAGATCCAGATCGATCGCATCGCGCCCATTCATGTGCGCGCCGGTCAGGCCGAGGAACAAACCGAGTTTGCCCGGCAGCCGCGCGAGAAACCAACTGGCGCCGACATCCGGATACAGACCAATGGTGATTTCCGGCATCGCCAAACGGCTGCTCGGCGTGACGATCCGCGTACTCGCGCCTTGCAACAGGCCCATACCGCCGCCCAGCACATAACCGTGGCCCCAGCAGATCAGCGGTTTCGGATAAGTATGCAGGTTGTAATCCAATCGATATTCCGCGCTGAAAAACTGCGCGGCCAAGGGCGGCACTTCTCCGGGGTGGGCACGGCAGGCTTCAACCAGGCTGCGCACTTCACCGCCGGCGCAGAAGGCTTTGGCGCCGTTGCCGCGCAGCAATACGCAGACGATTTGTGGATCCTTGGCCCAGGCGTCGAGTTTGTCGCTCAGGGCGTTGATCATCGGCAGGGACAGCGCGTTCAGCGACTTTTCAGCATCCAGGCTGGCGATACCGATGCGGGCGCCGTCGGTGCCGGTGAGTTCTTCGAAGTGCAGATTCATCGTGACCTCGATCGGGAATTTGAACGATCAGTATGATCGTTGTGGGGGAAAGTGCCGGATCTGCGTCAGATCAATTGACAAGCGTGGTCGGCTTTCCTAGGGTTCGCCCCATTGTTTTTGCCGGGTATGACCATGACTGCTGACGACCGTATCAAACTCGAACCGAGCTGGAAGGAGGCACTGCGTGCTGAGTTCGACCAGCCCTACATGACAGAGTTGCGCAATTTTCTGCAGCAGGAGCGGGCGGCCGGCAAGGAAATCTACCCGCCGGGGCCGATGATTTTCAATGCCTTGAACTCGACGCCGCTGGAAAAAGTGAAGGTGGTGATACTCGGCCAGGATCCGTATCACGGCCCGGGTCAGGCCCATGGCCTGTGCTTCTCGGTGCAACCGGGCGTGCCGGCGCCGCCGTCGCTGGTCAACATCTATAAAGAGTTGAAACGCGACCTGAACATCGACATTCCCGCTCATGGCTACTTGCAGAGCTGGGCCGATCAGGGCGTGTTGATGATCAACACCACCATGACCGTCGAACGCGCCAACGCCAATGCGCACAAGGACAAGGGTTGGCAGTTTTTCACTGACCGGATCATTGAACTGGTCAGCGAGCGCCAGCCGCATCTGGTGTTCATGCTCTGGGGCGCGCATGCGCAGAGCAAGCAGAAGCTGATCGACGCGACCAAGCACCTGGTGCTGACGTCAGTGCATCCGTCGCCGTTGTCGGCTTATCGCGGGTTTTTGGGGTGTGGGCACTTTAGCCGGACGAACAAGTTTCTTGAGCAGAATGGCGAAACGCCGATTGAGTGGCGTTTGCCGCCTGTCGCGTAATCTCGTTCCCACGCTCTGCGTGGGAATGCCTCAATGGACGCTCTGCGTCCGCTTGGGACGCGGAGCGTCCCGGGCTGCATTCCCACGCAGAGCGTGGGAACGATAATGTGGGAGCGAGCTTGCTCGCGAAAAGGGCGACGTGGTCTTACTCCGGACTACGATTCCAGTACTTGAACAACGGCTCCGCCAGAAACAGCACAAACAACAACCGCATCACCTGCATCGCCGTCACCAGCGGCACTGACAACTGCAGTGTTTCCGCCGTCAGACTCATCTCGGCAATCCCGCCCGGCATCATGCCCAGCGTCAGCGAACGCAGATCCAGATGCGTCAGCGCACTCAACCCCAACGCCGCCAACGACGCGATCAACATGGTCAGCGCCGTGCCAATCAACGTCCGCCCCATGAATGAAGGCGCACGCCGGAAGAACTGCCGGTTGAAGTGACAACCCAAGCCGCTACCAATCAACCACTGGCCAATCTGACTGCCACCATCCGGCAAACCGATGTGCAAATCCCAGGCGATGCTCACCGTCGCACTCACCAGCAACGGCCCGAACAGCCACGGATTGGGTTGGCGCAAACGCTGCCAAAGCCAAGCGAGCAAACCGCCCGCCGGAAACAGAATCGCCAGCCAGCGCCAATCGACGCTGCCAGCATGAGAAATCGGGTTGCCGTCACCGAGCAAATACTTGAACGCCGCCGGCACGCACAGCACCACCACCAACACCCGCAAACTTTGCCCCGCCGCCACATGGCTAAGCATCGCGCCATTGCGCGCGCCGAGATTGACCATCTCGCCGGAACCGCCGGGCATGCTCGAGAAAAACGCCGTGGCGCGATCCTCACCGGTGCGGCGCATCAACCACACGCCAACCACCGCCGACACACTGGTGACCAGCGCACCGAAGAAGATCAAGCCGAAATGACTGAGCACCTGCTCCATCACCACCGGGGTGAAGTGCAGCCCGATGCCAATCCCGACGATCCACTGGCCACACTTGCGGCCGCCAGGAATCTCGGTGAGCTGCCACGGCGTCAGGCAGCGCACGAGGATGATCGCCAGCAACGAGCCGACCATCCATGGCAGTGGCCAGCCGATCTGGCTGGCGAGGTAACCGCCGAGCAGACCGACCAGCGGGGTTCCCCACCAGGATTTCAGTGAGGCGCGATCAAACATCGGCGATGGCGCGACGCGCGACCGAACGTTTGCGCCAGATGCGGATCAGCGGGAAGGCCAGCATCAGCGCGGTCAGCACCCAGACACCGAAGGTGATCGGGCTCGACCAGAGGATCTCCAGTGCGCCATTAGAGATCGACAACGCACGACGCAGGTTCTGCTCCATCAGACCGCCGAGAATGAAGCCCAGCAACACTGGCGACAACGGGAAGTCGAGCTTGCGCAGGATGTAACCGAAGATGCCGATGCCGACCATCAGGAACAGGTCGAACGTGGTGGCGTGCACCGCGTAGACGCCGATCCCGGTGATGATCGCGATCACCGGCACCAGTGCCCAGTTCGGCACGGCGAGGATGCGGGTGAAGATGCGGATCATCGGGATGTTGAGGATCACCAGCATGATGTTGGCAATGAACAACGAGGCGATCAGGCCCCAGACGATGTCCGGTTGTTGCTGGAACAGCAGCGGGCCCGGGGTGATGTTGTACAGCGACAGGGCGCCGATCATCACCGCCGTGGTGCCCGAACCTGGCACACCCAACGTCAGCATCGGCACCAAAGCACCACAAGCCGACGCACCGATGGCGGTTTCCGGCGCGGCGAGGCCACGGGCATCACCCTGACCGAATTTGCCGCTGGCACCGGCGATGCGTTTTTCGGTCATGTACGCCACGGCGCTGGCCAGCGTCGCGCCAGCACCCGGCAACACGCCCATGATGAAACCAAGCAGGCCGCAACGAATGTTCACCACGAACACCGACGACGCTTCCTTGAAGTTGAACATCATGCGCCCGGTGGCTTTCACCGCTTCCTGACCGCGATGGGTTTTCTCCAGCAGCAACAGAATTTCACTGACCGAGAACAGGCCCAACACCAGCACGACGAATTGAATGCCGTCAGTCAGGTGAATGTTGTCGCCGGTAAAGCGGTACACGCCGCTGTTGGCGTCGATGCCGACACTCGACAGGAACAGTCCGATCAACGCCGCAATGAAGGTTTTCAACGGTCGATCACCGGCCATGCCGCCGAGACAGACAATCGCAAACACCATCAACACGAAGTATTCCGCCGGGCCGAAGGCTATCGCCCATTTCGCCAGCAGCGGGGCGAACAGCACCATGCCGCAAGTGGCGATAAATGCACCGATGAACGAACTCCACGCCGACAACGACAGCGCTACACCGGCCAGACCTTTGCGGGCCATCGGGTAACCGTCGAGGGTGGTCATCACGGTCGATGCTTCGCCCGGAATATTCAGCAAAATAGAGCTGATCCGCCCGCCGTATTCGCAGCCCAGATACACCGCTGCCAACAGGATCAGCGCCGATTCCGGCGGCAAACCAAGAGCAAAGGCAATCGGGATCAGCAGTGCCACGCCGTTGATCGGGCCGAGGCCCGGGAGCAAGCCAACGACGGTGCCGATCAGCGTGCCGGTCAGGGCTGTGACCAGGTTGTACGGGCTCAGCGCAACGCCGAAGCCTTGGCCCAAATAACCGAGGGTATCCATATCAGTTCTCCAGCACGTCGAGCAGGCCAAGGGGCAGCGGAACGTCCATCACACGGTCGAACAGCAGGTACAGACCGATGGCCATCAGCGTGGTGACTACGATGCTCGGCATCCAGCGACCGCCATACAGGCGCGCCATCGGAATGCCGATGAGGATGCTGCTGAGGATGAAACCCAGCGGTTCGAACAGACCGGCGAACACCAGCAGCAGGGCGACGCAGATAGCAATCTTGGTCAGGGTTTCGCGATCCAGTGGCGGCTCGTCCTCGCTGTGTTTGATCGGTGCCGGGCGAAACACCATGTACAACAGTGCCGCGCCCATCAGACCGAGCATCAGCAGCGGGAAGGCGCGCGGGCCGACCGGTTCGTAGGAAAAAGCCGCTTGGTACGGCCATGCCATCAGTGCCAGGCCGACACAGACCAGCAACAGCACCGAGGCGAAAATGCGTTGAATAAGCATGGGAGCTCCTGTGCCGCGTCCCCGCAATCGGGAACGCAGCCGCTAGACAGAGGCGATCACTGGATCAGGCCGAACTCTTTGGCCAGCACTTTGTAGTCGGCAACTTGCTTCTTCACGTAGGTGTCCAGCTCCGGGCCAGTCATGGCGAACGGGAACAGTTCACGCTGATCGCGCAGCTTGGCGAACTCGTCGGAGGCCAGCAGTTTGTCGAACGAGTCTTTCCACCAGGCGTAGTCTTCGTCGCTGACTTTTGGCCCCAGGTAGAACCCGCGCACCACCGGCCAGACGATGTCGTAGCCTTGCTCGCGAGCGGTCGGGATGTCTTTCATTTCCGGCTCGTCGAGGCGCTTGTCGGAGAACACCGCGAGCAAACGCATGTCGCCGCTCTGGATGTGCGGCATGGAGTCGGAGATGTCGGTACTGCCGACCTGGATGTGGCCGCCGAGCAGGGCGGTAGCGATTTCGCCACCACCTTCGAGGGCGACGTAACGCAACTCACGCGGGTTGATCCCGGCAGCCTTGGCGATCAGCGCGGTTTGCATCCAGTCCTGGCTGCCGACGGTGCCGCCGGAACCGATCACCACCGAGCCTGGATCTTTCTTCAGCGCTTGAACGAGATCGTCGAGGGTCTTGTAGGGAGAATCGCTTTTCACCGCGATGGCGCCGTAGCTGGTGCCGACGGCTGCCAGCCAACGCACGTTGGTCTCATCGAAACGACCAAATTTGCCTTGCGCCAGGTTCAGCAACGAACCGCTCGACCACGCGACCAGCGTGCCGGCATCGGCCGGACGCTGAGCGACCACCGCGTTGTACGCCACCGCGCCGACACCGCCGGGCATGTAGGTCACGCGCATCGGTTTGCTCAGCAGTTTCTGGTTGACCAGTGCGCTCTGCACCAGTTTGCAGGTCAGGTCAAAACCACCGCCGGGCGAGGCCGGGGCGATACACTCCGGACGTTTCGGTTCGGCCATCAACTGCCCGGCCACCAGCATCATGCCGGCCGCTAAAGCAACTTTACGCAGTGAAAAATTCATTGGTCTCTCCACAGATTTCTTGTTGTAAGGGCTTTTTGTGTAGGAGCTGCCGAAGGCTGCGATCTGTTGATCTTTCAACCCCCAACATTTCAATCAATTACCAAAGAGCAACGCTATAGCTCACCAGCAACCGCACCTCATCCGCATCGCGAGCCGAGTAATTGGAACGGTAAGTGGCATTCCTCAAACGCACGGCGACATCCTTCAAAGCGCCGCTTTGTACTACATATTTGATCTCGGTGTTGCGCTCCCACTCTTTGCCTTCCTCGCCGGTCTTGAGCTTGATGTTGTCACCGCTCAAGTAGCGGCTCATGAAGGTCAGGCCGGGGATGCCGAGTTTGGCGAAGTCGAAGTCGTAACGTGCCTGCCAGGAGCGTTCTTCCGCGCCGGCGAAGTCGTTGATCTGCACGAAGTTGACCAGATACGGGTCGCTGCCATCGACATACGGAAAGGCGCTGTCGCCGGACATGTGCTGATAACCGGCGCTGAACTTGTGCCCGCTCAACGCATAGCTGACCAGACCGTTGAGCGAGCGGTTGTCGATCTCGCCGCCACGGGCTGCGCCCTGATCATCACTGACGGCGAAACGCAGATCTGTGCCAAACGTGCCCGGGCCCATCGGCCGCGAGGCGACCAGGCCGAAGAAGTGCTGGTTGTAGACTTCGTCGAGTTGGGCGAAGTGGTAACTGCCGGTGATCTTGTCGGTGAACTTGTAATCGACGCCGCCAAAGTCGAAGTGCTTGCCGGCAGCGGTACCGGCGAAACGGCTGTTCTTGTTGTTAAGGGCGATGTCCTCGAAATCGGTGCTGTCGCGATCCTTGGCTTTCTCCAGTCGGCCACCGGTGAAGGTCAGGTTTTTGATCTCTTTGGAGGTTAGCAAACCACCTTCAAACGTCTGCGGCAGGATGCGTCCGTCGTTCGGTTTGAGGATCGGTAGCTCAGGAATCAGGCTGCCGATTTTCAGTTCGGTGGCGGAGATTTTCACTTTGCCGGTCAGGCCGAGCTTGGAGTATTCGTCCGCCGCGCGTCCGTCATCGTGGGTCGGCAGCAGGCCGGTGCCGGTGCGATCCGGGCTGGAATCGAGTTTGACGCCGAGCATGCCCAGCGCGTCGACACCAAAACCGACGGTGCCATCGGTGTATCCCGATTGCAGATTGAGCATGAAGCCCTGAGCCCATTCGTCACGCTTGGATTGCTGGGCGCTGGTGCCATCGCGGAAGTCGCGGTTGAAATACATGTTGCGGGTTTCGAAGGTGGCGCTGCTGTCTTCAACGAAGTCGGCAAAACTCAGCGGCGAAAAACCGGCAAGGGCGGCGGCACTGGCGAGGGCGGTGTGGCTGAAACGGGAAGGGCGAACAGGCGTGAATGCCTGAGGCTGCATGGACGGCATGCGGGTGTACTCCGTTTATTGTTCTTATTGGTCGAAAACGCTTCGTGGCGTTTTTCGTATCGCTGTGTGGCAGCAGCGACGGCAGTCGGGACTGTCCGTGGGCCGACTCTAACCGGCTAACCTTTCACTAACCTTTCAGCTGACTTTCACGGTTTTCGGGCTTCACAGCGGCGGTTGCGGCTGTAAACTCCGCGGCAAAGAGTGGCGTCGGCCATCCCTGAACGAGGTAAAAATCCATGCGTGTCCTGCTCGTCGAAGACCATTTGCAACTGGCGGAAAGTGTCGCCCAGGCGCTCAAGAGCACCGGTCTGACCGTGGACGTGTTGCACGATGGCGTGGCCGCTGATCTGGCCTTGAGCAGCGAGGAATACGCCGTGGCGATCCTCGATGTCGGCCTGCCGCGCATGGACGGTTTTGAAGTGCTGGCGCGGTTGCGCGCACGCGGCAAAAACCTGCCGGTGCTGATGCTGACCGCGCGCAGTGATGTGAAAGATCGCGTGCACGGTCTCAATCTCGGCGCTGACGATTACCTCGCCAAACCGTTCGAACTGACAGAGCTGGAGGCGCGGGTCAAAGCCTTGTTGCGCCGCAGTGTGCTCGGTGGCGAACGCCAGCAGCGCTGCGGTGTGCTGGCCTATGATCTCGACACGCGACGCTTCAGCCTCGGCGAAGAATTGCTGACGCTGACCTCCCGTGAGCAAGCCGTGCTTGAGGCGTTGATCGCCCGCCCGGGCCGCGTGATGAGCAAGGAGCAACTGGCCGCGCAGGTGTTCGGTCTCGACGAAGAAGCCAGCCCCGACGCCATCGAAATCTACGTGCATCGCTTGCGCAAAAAACTGGATGGTCAACCCGTAGCGATCGTCACCTTCCGTGGCCTCGGCTATCTGCTGGAAAGCCGTGATGCATAAGCCCAGCAGCCTGCGCTGGCGGTTGCTGTGGAACCTCGCGTTGTTGCTGGTGGTGTTGATGCTCGCCAGCGGATTGAGCGCGTACTGGAACGGTCGCGAAGCCGCCGACACTGCCTACGACCGCACGCTGCTGGCCTCGGCGCGCACCATCGCCGCAGGGTTGTCGCAACGCGATGGCAGCCTCAGTGCCGATGTGCCTTACGTGGCCCTCGATACCTTCGCCTACGACAGCGCCGGGCGTATCTATTACCAGGTCAACGACATCCATCAGAAGCTGATTTCCGGTTACGAAAATCTGCCCGGCCCGCCACCGGGCACGCCTCGAACTGACAGTTATCCGGCGCTGGCACGTTTCTACAACGCCACTTACAAGGGCCAAAACGTTCGCGTGGTCAGCCTGCTGAAAGCCGTTACCGAACCGAACATGAACGGCATGGCGGAAATCCGTGTCGCCGAAACCGACGAGGCGCGCGTGAGCATGGCGCGCAGTCTGGCCGCCGATACGTTGCTGCGTCTGGGCATGTTGGCGATTGGCGCATTGTTGTTGGTCTGGTTTGCTGTCAGTGCGGCGTTGCGCCCGCTGGAGCGTTTGCGCACGGCGGTGGAAGAGCGTCAGCCCGATGATTTGCGGCCATTGCCGCTGGTGGAAGTGCAGCATGAGTTGTGGCCTTTGGTGCGCGGGCTCAACCATTTCACCGAGCGGTTGCGCGTGCAGTTCGAGCGTCAGGCGCAGTTCATTGCCGATGCCGCCCATGAGTTGCGCACACCGTTGGCCGCATTGAAGGCGCGACTTGAGTTGGGGCTGCGCTCGAACGAGCCCGAGACGTGGCGCACGACGTTGGAATCTTCAGCGCAAAGCACCGATCGCCTGACGCATCTGGCCAACCAGTTGCTGTCGCTGGCCCGTGTTGAAAACGGCGCGCGGGCGATTGCCGAGGGTGGCGCGCAGTTACTCGACCTTAGCCAGTTGGCGCGAGAGTTGGGCATGGCCATGGCACCGCTAGCGCACAAACGCGGTGTTGCGTTGGCATTGGAAGCGGACGAGGCGGTGTGGTTGCGCGGTGAGCCGACGTTGCTCAATGAGTTGCTGAGCAATCTGGTGGACAACGCCTTAGCGCACACACCGCCGGGCGGCAATGTGATTCTGCGCGTGACGGCGCCGGCGGTGCTTGAGGTTGAAGACGACGGGCCGGGAATTCCGCTGGAAGAGCGTGATCGCGTGTTTGAACGGTTTTACCGGCGTAATCAGCAGGTGGCCGGGTCAGGGTTGGGACTGGCGATTGTCGGCGAGATTTGCCGGGCGCATCTGGCGCAGATCAGTCTGCATGATGGCGAGGAGGCGGGGTTGAAGGTGCGGGTGAGTTTTGTTGCCGGGTGATTGCGGCGCCTTTGATGGCCTCTTCGCGAGCAGGCTCACTCCTACATTGGAATGCGGTCTCCTGTAGGAGTGAGCCTGCTCGCGATGGCTTCACCAAGGTTTCAGATCAGTAAAACATCGACCGCGATTCTTCCAGATCCACGCACAGCGCTCTGTTCTCCGGATCAATCCCCAACTTCCTGAACGCCGGCACACTCGCCAGATCAATCCGCGCAAACGAATGGTCGGTGCCTTTACGGCAATGCAAGTTCGCCACCTGCACCAGATCGACATAATCAATCTGCGTCGAATCGCGTTTGAAATCCTGATAACGCCCCGGCAATTCCACCAGCCGTTCCGGAAACTCCCAGACCCGCAGCAATTTGTCACCGAGCAACGGATGAATGCGGTCGATCACATGGTTGAGGCTGACCGGATCCGACAGCAACTCATAGTGATCTTCGGCGTAAGTCAGAATCGGCAGCACACCAATCTGATGCACCAGTCCGCCCAGCGCTGCCTGATCCGGCTTGAGCTGGGTATAACGGCGGCACAGCGCGTAGCTGACCCCGGCGATTTCCAGACTGCTGCGCCAGACTTCGCGCATCTTCTGTTCGACCACTTCGGAGCGGGCGTGGAAAATCTGCTCCATCACCAGACCGATCGCCAGGTTGCTGCTGTAGTTGATGCCCAGCCGCGTGATCGCGGTGTGCAGGTCGGTCACTTCCTGCGCGGCGCGCAGTAGCGGGCTGTTGACCACTTTGATCAGGCGCGCCGACAGCGCGGTGTCGCGACCGATGACTTTGCTCAGGTCGCTGACACTGATTTCCGGATCTTCAGCGGCCTTGCGAATTTGCAGGGCCACTTCCGGCAACGTTGGCAGAACCAGGTCATCGTTATCGATGGCCTCAACCAAATCCCGTTGGACCTTTTCCGCCAGTTCGCTCATTTGGACTCTCTAGGGTGTTGCAACCAGGCTGCGATCAACGCTGGATTTCGCGGTCGCGATCCAGTTCGTAGGGCAAATCGAGCATTTGCAACGCAGGCCCTTCAAGGCTGCCCAGATGCAGATCGCCCGCTTCGGCAGCTTCGGCCTGCAGCACCGCCAGGAGTTCAATGTTTTGCTCGGCGTTGCCGGCCAGCACCACTTCACCGATGGAGCTGTTGTGGCTCGGCGCGAACAGCTGTGTGCCAGGCTCTGGCAGTTCGCTCGCGTCGAGGCTCAAGCGATACAGGCGACGTTTGAGTTTGCCGAGGTACTGCATGCGCGCGACGATTTCCTGGCCGGTGTAGCAGCCTTTCTTGAAGCTCACGCCACCGACGGCTTGCAGATTGAGCATCTGCGGAATGAACAGCTCACGGGTGCTCGGCATGACTTGGCCGATGCCGGCGCGGATCTGGCCCAGTAGCCATTGATTCAATGCGGCTTCTGGCAGTGCGGCGGACAGTCTGGATTTGATCGCATCGGCTTGATCGGCCGGTACCCACAGTTCCGCGCGATCCGGTGAGACGCGAATCGCAATCAACCCTTCGTTGCGCACGACACTTTCGGTTTCTGCCGGCAAGTCGAGACCAAGGCTGCTCAGGGCAGCGTCAGCGTGCGCCAGACCAAAACGCACCCAAGCGGCGCTTTCGTCGTTCAGTTTCGATTTGGAGAACACCGCGTATTTTTTCAGATCGGCCAATTGCGGCTCGAGCAACTCGCTGGCCATCGCCAGCACCACGCCGTCACCTTCGAGCAGAATGCGGAAACTCGACTGCATCCGGCCTTTCTGCGTGCAGCGCGCGCCAAGGCTGGCCTTGGTGTCACTGAGGTAATTGAGGTTGCAGGTCAGCTGGCCTTGCAGGAATTTTCCGGCATCCGCGCCGCGAACCGCGAGAACGCCTTCATGAGACAGGGTGCAGAAAAAAGCAGAATCGGCCATGGGTCTTCGCAGGGTAAAAAGTCTGGGGCACATCATAAGGGTGCGTTGTTGAAATGGGTAGTTGATAAAGGATCGGTGGTGCCCGACCAAAGCCGACTGTGCGACCCGCTTGGGGGCTGTATACTTGCCGCCAAATTTGAGGAGGGCCCCATGGTCGAACAAGTTGAACTGAATCGCCTCTTTTGGCACAGCCGCCGCGGCATGCTTGAGCTTGACGTGTTGCTGGTGCCGTTCGTGAAGGAGGTCTACGCGACGTTGAATCAGGTGGATCGCGATCTGTATGTGCGTCTGCTGACGTGCGAGGATCAGGACATGTTCGGCTGGTTCATGGAGCGCAGCGAGTCTGAAGATCCGGAATTGCAGCGCATGGTTCGCATGATCCTGGATCGTGTCCAGCCCAAGTAATACGTTCGAATGCCGCTGGCATGCCTCACGGCAGTTGCTGGCGGCGTATCTGTTGGCCCAGGCGTTCGCCTTGGGTTCATTGTTTCTTCTATCTATTCCACTCTGGGCCCATCTGCTCGGGGCTTCTGCTTGTCTGCTGCATGGCGTTTGGGTGTTGCCACGGCAGATCCTGCTGAGTCATCCACGAGCATTCTGCGGATTGCGCCGTGATGCCGATGGCTGGCAATTGTGGAATCAGGCGGCTGGCTGGCAAGCGGTGCAGCTGCGCCCGGACAGTCTGGCGCTGCCATTGATCGTGGTGCTGCGCTTTCGTTTGCGCGGCGAGTGGCGGGTCAGATCGATCTGTGTGCCGCGAGATTCGCAGGTCGCCGATATGCATCGACGCCTGCGAGTGCGGCTCAAGTTCAGCCGGCGTAGGTGGGCGGTATCAGAATAGTGTCGAGCGCTTCGGGCAGCAGATTCGGGTAGTCGAGGGTGTAATGCAGACCGCGACTTTCCTTGCGCTCCATGGCTGAGCTGATCATCAGTTCCGCCACTTGCGCCAGATTGCGCAGCTCGATCAGGTCACGGCTGACTTTATAGTTGCTGTAGAACTCATCGATCTCGTCCAGCAGCAAACGCACGCGGTGCTGCGCCCGTTGCAGACGCTTGTTGGTGCGCACGATGCCGACGTAGTCCCACATGAATCGGCGCAGCTCATCCCAGTTGTGCGCAATGATCACGTCTTCGTCGGAGTCGGTGACCTGGCTGGCATCCCAGACGGGCAGGGCGCTTGGCGCATCGATATCGTCGAGTTGCGCAAGAATGTCCGCCGCCGCCGAACGGGCATAGACGAAGCACTCCAGCAGCGAGTTGCTGGCCATGCGGTTGGCGCCGTGCAGGCCGGTGAAACTGGTTTCGCCGATCGCATACAAGCCCGGCACATCGGTGCGGCCTTGCTGATCGACCATTACGCCGCCACAGGTGTAATGCGCGGCGGGGACGACCGGGATGGGCTGTTTAGTGATGTCGATGCCGAAACCGAGGCAGCGCTCATACACAGTCGGGAAGTGGCTTTTGATGAATTCTTCGGGTTTGTGGCTGATGTCGAGATAGACGCAGTCGACGCCCAGACGCTTCATTTCATGGTCGATGGCGCGGGCGACGATGTCGCGCGGGGCCAGTTCGGCGCGCTTGTCGAAGCGGTACATGAAGCGTTCGCCATTGGGCAGCTTCAGATGGGCGCCTTCGCCACGCAGGGCTTCGGTAATAAGGAAGCTTTTCGCTTGCGGGTGATACAGGCAGGTCGGGTGAAACTGGTTGAATTCCAGATTCGCCACGCGGCAGCCCGAACGCCAGGCCATGGCGATGCCGTCGCCGCAAGCGCCGTCAGGGTTACTGGTGTAGAGGTAAACCTTGGCGGCGCCGCCCGACGCGAGGATCACGAATCGTGCGCCGTAGGTGTCGACTTCGCCAGTCTTGCGGTTGAGTACGTAAGCGCCGAGGCATCGATCGCCGTCCATGCCCAAGCGGCGTTCGGTAATCAGATCAACGGCAACCCGCTGTTCGAGCAGTTCGATGTTCGAGCGCTCTTTGGCTTGGGCCAGCAGGGTTTTGAAGATGGCTGCGCCGGTGGCATCGGCGGCATGAATGATGCGTCGATGGCTGTGGCCGCCTTCGCGGGTCAGGTGAAATTCGAATCCACCGTCTTCAGTACCGGACTGTTCGTCGCGGGTGAATGGCACACCTTGGTCGATCAGCCACTGAATGGCTTCACGGCTGTGCTCGACGGTAAAACGCACGGCGTCTTCGTGGCACAGACCACCGCCAGCATTAAGGGTGTCGTCGACGTGGGATTCGACAGTATCGGTATCGTCCAGCACGGCGGCAACGCCACCCTGGGCCCAGAAGGTCGAACCGTTGGCGAGATCGCCCTTGCTCAATACGGCAATGCGCAAATGACCCGGCAGGGTCAGCGCGAGACTCAAACCGGCAGCGCCGCTGCCAATGACCAGAACATCATGTTGGAATTGTTGGCTCATTACAGGATTCCGCTCAAAGCGACCCGGGTCGGGGGTGGCGCGATTCGCCTGGATCGGCGAGTCAAGTCAGCCACACAGCCCACTAGTATATAGAGGGGTGGGGCGGCACAATAGCCGGGCCTATATGGCATTGTGAAACTACTGTGACGGGAAAAACCGGGTGCTTCGTCGGAAGTTTTTTTCGCCGGTTTTGGGAAAAGACGACTGTATCGGCGCTGAAACAGCCTTTTTCCGCCCAGGGTTGCCCAATGTCGGGTGGGTACGGCTATAAATAATTGGAACTTTTGCCAAAGGCCCAAGATCAATAGTCGGTGCCAGAAACAAGGGACGTGTCGGCTTCAGTGCGGAATCTGCGGTTGGATTTCTGCCCGGCGAAACCGATAACAAGATTATTCGCGCAGCCGGTTTATCCCGTGCTGCGTTTTTCGTGCGTGCCAAATCAGAGCCCGCAGGAAACTTGCCTGGAGGGGGAGAACTTTTGCGAAAAGCCCGAGTCTATGTTTGCAAGTCTGGTCGTTTAGTTATGCAAGTCTCCTTCGGGCTTATCGAGGAGTGTTCATGCTAACCCAGGAAGAGGATCAGCAGCTGGTCGAGCGCGTTCAACGCGGCGACAAGCGAGCTTTCGATCTGTTGGTGCTGAAATATCAGCACAAGATTCTCGGGTTGATCGTGCGTTTTGTGCACGACACCCATGAAGCGCAGGACGTGGCTCAGGAAGCCTTTATCAAGGCGTATCGAGCACTTGGAAATTTTCGCGGCGACAGTGCGTTTTATACGTGGCTGTACCGTATTGCCATTAACACGGCAAAGAACTACCTGGTTTCTCGCGGCCGTCGGCCGCCGGATAGCGATGTAAGTTCAGAGGATGCGGAGTTCTACGACGGCGATCACGGCCTCAAGGATCTCGAATCACCAGAACGTGCGTTGCTGCGGGATGAGATCGAAGGCACCGTCCATCGAACCATCCAGCAACTGCCAGAGGATTTGCGTACGGCGTTAACTTTACGTGAATTCGATGGTCTGAGTTACGAGGACATTGCGAGCGTCATGCAGTGTCCGGTGGGTACCGTGCGCTCCCGGATTTTCCGCGCTCGGGAGGCCATCGATAAAGCCCTGCAGCCGTTGTTGCAGGAAAACTGAGACAGCGGCGATAGCCAAGAGAGGAACGCCATGAGTCGTGAAGCCCTGCAGGAATCGCTGTCCGCAGTGATGGATAACGAAGCGGACGAACTGGAATTGCGTCGAGTGATTAATGCACTTGATGACGTCGAAACCCGTGAGACCTGGGCTCGTTACCAGATCGCTCGGGCAGCCATGCACAAGGATCTGCTGCTGCCACGTCTGGATATCGCTGCGGCAGTGTCTGCTGCGCTGGAAGACGAAACGGCTCCGGCCAAAGTATCCCGCAGCCCATGGCGCAACCTTGGCCGTCTGGCTGTTGCAGCCTCGGTAACTGTTGCCGTTCTGGCCGGTGTTCGCCTGTACAACCAGGACGAAATCGCTGGTGTTGAACTGGCTCAGCAAAGCAACCAGACAACCTTGGCCACCCCTCAGGTGAAAGGCCCGGCTGTTCTGGCAGGCTACAGCGAGAGCTCGGAAGCCACTGGCCCTATGGCCAACGGCGTACTGCAAGGTCAGCCAGGCTGGCACGATCAGCGTCTGCCAGGTTACCTGCGTCAGCACGCTCAGCAGGCTGCATTGAAAGGTACTGAAAGCGCGCTGCCATACGCACGTGCCGCAAGCCTGGAAAACCGTTAAGGAGGATCATGCGCGCCATACCTCTACTTTCGCTTCTGCTCAGTGGCTGGTTCATTGTTCCAGCCCATGCCGATGAGGCCCAGGACTGGTTGACCCGTCTGGGCCAGGCCGAGCAGCAGCAAAGCTTTCACGGTACTTTTGTTTACGAGCGTAACGGTAGTTTTTCTACCCACAACATCTGGCATCGCGTCCAGAATGGTCAAGTCCGCGAGCGTTTGCTTCAGCTCGACGGCTCGGCTCAGGAGGTCGTGCGCATTGATGGACACACTCAATGCGTCAGCGGCACCCTGATCGCGGGGCTGGGGGATTCTCCCAACTCGACCGCTCGTGCCCTGGATCCTAAAAAGCTGAAAAACTGGTATGACCTTGCTGTCATCGGCAAGTCGCGCGTGGCCGGTCGCGATGCAGTGATTGTTTCGCTAACGCCTCGTGACCAGCACCGTTACGGTTTTGAATTGCATCTGGATAAGCAGACGGGTCTGCCGCTCAAGTCATTGCTGTTGAATGACAAGGGTCAGTTGCTCGAACGTTTCCAGTTCACCAGTCTCGATACCGACGAAGTTCCGTCCGACAAAGACTTGCAAGCCGATGCCGGTTGCAAAGCCGTGACGCTGGACAGCGACAAGGCCTCCGCCGTCAAGACCGCCCAGGTCTGGCGTTCGGACTGGTTGCCGCCAGGTTTCGAACTGACCAGCAGCACGTCGCACAAAGATCCGCAAACCAAAACACAGGTTAACAGCCTGATGTATGACGATGGCCTGGCACGTTTTTCGGTGTTCCTTGAACCGTTGAACGGCGCGACCGTCACCGACACCCGGACTCAACTGGGCCCGACCGTTGCCGTTTCCCGTCGCCTGACCACACCCGAAGGCGAAATGATGGTGACAGTGGTTGGCGAGATTCCAATCGGCACCGCCGAACGGATCGCCTTGTCGATGCGAAACGACAGTGCCGCCACCAGCAAGCAGTGAGCTGATTCCAGCCACTACCACTTCTTCGTCGAGACGGAGATGAAATGTTTGCTGAGCATTTTCATTTGCAAATACCCCGAAAATTTTTTATAGGTCAGAGCCTCACGGCTCTGGCCTTGTTGTTGTTCCTGGAATAAAAGTGCCAGCCTGTGGTTGCCGGTGATTCTTGTTCCATATCGCTTAAACCTGCTCGTCGTAACGGGAGCTGTATGTCGATACCTAGCTTGAAATCTTATCTGTCCATTTTCGCCACCGTGCTGTTGCTCGGTCAGGCAGTGCCTGCTGCGCAAGCGGCCGACTTGCCGGACTTCACGCAACTGGTCGAACAAGCGTCGCCGGCCGTGGTGAACATCAGTACCACGCAGAAACTGCCGGATCGCAAAGTGAACCAGCAGATGCCGGATCTGGAAGGCTTGCCGCCGATGCTGCGCGAGTTCTTCGAGCGCGGCATGCCGCCTCAGCAGCGCTCGCCGGGCGGTGGTGGTCGTCAGCGTGAAGCGACGTCGCTGGGCTCGGGCTTCATCATCTCTCCGGATGGCTACATCCTGACCAACAACCATGTGATCGCTGATGCAGACGAAATTCTCGTGCGTCTGGCTGATCGCAGCGAAATGAAAGCCAAGCTGATCGGCACCGACCCGCGTTCCGACGTGGCCCTGCTGAAAATCGAAGGCAAAGACCTGCCAGTACTCAAACTCGGCAAATCCCAGGATCTGAAAGCCGGCCAGTGGGTTGTCGCGATCGGTTCGCCATTCGGCTTTGACCACACCGTGACCCAAGGCATCGTCAGCGCCGTCGGCCGCAGCCTGCCGAACGAAAACTACGTGCCGTTCATCCAGACCGACGTGCCGATCAACCCGGGCAACTCCGGTGGCCCGCTGTTCAACCTGAACGGTGAAGTGGTCGGCATCAACTCGCAGATCTACACCCGTTCCGGTGGCTTCATGGGCGTGTCGTTCGCCATCCCGATCGACGTGGCGATGGATGTTTCCAATCAGCTGAAAAGCGGCGGCAAGGTCAGCCGTGGCTGGTTGGGTGTGGTCATCCAGGAAGTGAACAAGGATCTGGCCGAGTCGTTCGGTCTGGAGAAACCGGCCGGCGCGCTGGTTGCACAGATTCAGGATGACGGCCCGGCAGCCAAGGGCGGCTTGCAAGTCGGCGACGTGATTCTGAGCATGAACGGTCAGCCGATCGTTATGTCTGCTGACCTGCCGCATCTGGTTGGCGCACTGAAGGCTGGCGCCAAAGCCAATCTGGAAGTGATTCGTGAAGGCAAGCGCAAGAACGTCGAACTGACTGTTGGCGCCATCCCGGACGAAGACAAAGAACTGGATGCACTGCCGAAGTCCGGCGCTGAAACCACCAGCAACCGTCTCGGTGTTGCCGTGGGCGAGCTGACCGCCGAGCAGAAGAAAACCTACGACCTCAAAGGTGGTGTGGTGATCAAGGAAGTGCAGGACGGCCCAGCTGCCCTGATCGGTCTGCAACCGGGTGACGTCATCACGCACCTGAACAACCAGGCCATCGGCTCCACCAAGGAGTTCGGCGAGATCGCCAAAGCGCTGCCGAAGAATCGTTCGGTGTCGATGCGCGTTCTGCGTCAGGGTCGTGCGAGCTTCATCACCTTCAAACTGGCTGAATAAACCAGCGGCAAGGTAAAAAAGAAACCGCCTCGAAAGAGGCGGTTTTTTTGTGTCCGAAGATTTTGTGTTGCTGGAAAAAACTCAGCCCATCATGTCCTTGATCATGCGTTCCTGCTCCATCAGCTCGCGCTGACGGGCATCGATGCGTGACGACAACGGGAAGTTGTTACCCGCCTTGCGCTTGGCAAAATCGAGCTGCTGAATCGCCTGACGGTAATCGCCAACCAGCGCGAAGTATTCGGCGCGAGCCTGATGCAAACCGATGATGTTGCCCGACAAGCCACGCGTCTCGGCAACTTGGTACCAGACGTCCGGATCGTTCGGGCGCGACTTCAACAGACCTTCCAGTGCCTTCTCGGCATCGGCCGAGCGATTCTGTTTCAACAGTAAATCGACACGCACCTGATTCAACGGATAGTTGCCCGGATACTGCGTGAGCATGCGGTCGACACGCGATTGCGCGTCAGGCAGGCGATTGTTGGTGATGTCCAGATCGACCTGCGCGAGGTTGTAGATGATCTCGTTCGGCGATTTGGCCAGCAGTTGTTTCAGGTTCTCGCGAGCCTCATTCAACTGTCCACCCTTAATCTGCGCGATAGCCAGACCGTAGCGCGCCACATCGTTTTTCGGGTTTTCATCCAGCTGCGCGCGGAAACGTTTGGCGCCAAGGCCCGGGGTTTCTTCGTAGATCAACTGCACGCGTGCACGAATCAGTTGATAGCGCATGGTGTCTTCGATGCCGCCCGGTTTCGCCTGTTCGGCGCGGTTGCGGGTGTCGGCGATACGCGATTCGGTTACCGGGTGAGTCAGCAGAAATTCGGGTGGCTTGGCGTCGAAACGGTACTGACGCATCAAGCGTTCGAACATCGTCGGCATCGAGCGTGGGTCGTAACCGGCCTTTTCCAGATTGAGGATGCCGATGCGGTCGGCTTCCTGTTCGTTCTGTCGCGAGAACGTGCGTTGCGACTGAATCGCCGCTGCCTGGGTGCCGGCGATGGCCGCGATCCCGGCATCACCGCCACCGGCCGCTGCAATGACGATACCGGCCAGCAGCGCGGCCATCATCGGCACCTGCATGCGCTGCGAGGCTTCGACGCCGCGAGCGAAGTGGCGTTGCGACAAGTGAGCCAATTCGTGCGCGAGTACCGAAGCGTATTCGCCCTCGGTCTGGGCATTGAGGAACAAACCACCGTTGACCCCGACCACGCCACCCGGCGCCGCGAAGGCGTTGAGCTGCGGGCTGTTGATCAGAATGAATTCGAGGCGTCGGTCAGTCACCTGGCTGGTCTCGACCAGTTTGTACACGCTGGACTCGACGTAGTCCTTGAGTTGCGGATCGTTGAGCTGAGAGACCTGGCTGCGCAACATTGCCAGCCACGCGCGGCCAAGCTGGTATTCCTGTTGCGGTGAGACGATGGCAGAACTGGCGTCGCCGAGTGACGGCAGATCGTCGGCAAAGCCTGGTGAGGCGAGCAGGCAAGCGAGCGTCAGCAGGGTAGGGCGCAGAAAAGTCATGCACAAAGCCTTAGAAGACAAAGACCTTACTGTAGCCGGACACCGGGCTTGCGACCAGATATTCTAGGCAGCTCGACTATCTCGACCGGAGTGACGCAATGACTGACGCTGTAGCCCATGACGTGGAACTGGACGCCAGTGGCCTGAATTGTCCGTTGCCGTTGCTCAAGGCGAAAATGGAATTGAATAAACTGCACAGCGGCGCGGTGCTCAAGGTGATCGCCACCGACGCCGGCTCGCAACGCGACTTCCGCACCTTTGCCAAATTGGCCGGTCATACGCTGCTGCTCGAAGAAGACGACGCGGGCGTTTACCGTTACTGGTTGAAAAAAGCCTGAAGCCGACAGCGTAAAACAACCTAAGGATTATTGATGTTCAAAGTGTTACGCGACTGGATTCAGCGCTACTTCTCGGACGAAGAAGCGGTGGTGCTGGCAGTGTTGCTGATTCTTGCCTTCACCGCCGTGCTCACCCTCGGCGGCATGCTCGCGCCGGTGCTGGCGGGGATGGTACTGGCGTATCTGATGCAGGGCCTGGTGGTCACGCTCGAACGCCTGCGCGTGCCGGGCGGTGTGGCCGTGGGATTGGTGTTTGCGCTGTTTATGGGCGTGTTGATGCTGTTTATTGTCGTGGTCATGCCGCTGCTCTGGCATCAGTTGATCACGCTGTTCAACGAACTACCGGGCATGCTTGCCAAGTGGCAGTCGCTGCTGCTGTTGCTGCCGGAGCGCTATCCGCATCTGGTCTCGGACGAGCAAGTGCTGCAAGCCATCGAAGCGGCGCGCGGCGAGATCGGTAAGTTCGGTCAGTGGGCGCTGACGTTTTCGCTGTCGAGTCTGCCGCTGCTGGTCAACATCATGATCTATCTGGTGCTGGTGCCGATTCTGGTGTTCTTCTTCCTTAAAGACCGGGCCATGATCGGCGAGTGGGTGCGCGGTTATCTGCCGCGTGAGCGCGCGTTGATTACGCGGGTCGCGCAGGAAATGAACCGGCAAATCGCCAATTACATTCGCGGCAAGGTCATCGAGATCGTGATTTGTGGTGGCGTGACCTACATCGCGTTCGTCGCGCTCGGGCTTAATTACGCGGCGCTGCTGGCGTTGCTGGTCGGGATTTCGGTGGTGGTGCCGTATGTGGGTGCGGTGGTGGTGACCGTGCCGGTGCTGCTGATTGCGCTGTTCCAGTGGGGCTGGAGCGATCAGTTCATCTATTTGATGGCGGTGTACGGGATCATCCAGACGCTGGATGGCAACGTGCTGGTGCCGTTGCTGTTTTCCGAGGCGGTCAACTTGCATCCGGTGGCGATTATTTGCGCGGTGCTGTTGTTTGGCGGGTTGTGGGGATTCTGGGGTGTGTTCTTTGCGATTCCGCTGGCGACGCTGTTCAAGGCAGTGTTGGATGCCTGGCCGCGCAAGGAGCCGGTGGTGGCGCCGCTGCTTTAGTGGTTGATTCAGATTGTTTGGTGGGGTTTAGGGCCTCTTCGCGAGCAAGCCCGCTCCCACATTGGATCTGTGGCGTTCACAAATCCAATGTGGGAGCGGGCTTGCTCGCGAAGGCGTCAGAGAAGACGCCGCAAAATCATCAGGCCTTGTTCAGTTCCTGAGCAGCAGCCAGAACAGCATCCACATGCCCCGGCACTTTCACACCGCGCCATTCCTGACGCAGCACACCGTCCTTATCAATCAGGAAGGTGCTGCGATCAACGCCCAGGTATTCCTTGCCGTACAGCTTCTTCAACTTGATCACGTCGAACAACTGGCAGACCGCCTCGTCCTTGTCGCTGATCAACTCGAAGGGAAATTCCTGCTTGCCTTTGAAGTTCTCGTGGGACTTCAGGCTGTCGCGCGAAATGCCGAAGACTTCGGTGTTGGCAGCCTTGAACGCTTCATGTTGATCACGAAAGCCCTGACCTTGAGTGGTGCAGCCCGGGGTGCTGTCCTTCGGGTAGAAGTAGATCACCACTTGCTTGCCCTTGAGGGCAGACAACTTGACGGTCTGCCCGCTGGTGGCAGGTGCTTCGAAATCGGCAACCGGTTGGTCGATGACAACGGCCATTAAAGCTTCCTTACATTGGGTTCTGTGGGCGCCAAGGCTCGATCAGTGCGTCGAGATTCATTGCGTCGGAGAAATCGAGGAACTGGTCGCGCAGCCAACTGATCTGGGTGCCGGCCGGCAGGGTCACGGTGAACGTGGCGTTGAGCATGGTGCCGCCGGTCTGTGGCGCCTGATAGGTGTCGCAGGTCAGGTTTTCCAGCTCGACGTTGTGATCCATGAAGAACTGGCACAGCTCATTGATGATGTCCGGGCGATACGCCGAACTCACATAAGCCACGTACGGCAGGGCCTGCGGACGATTTTCCAGCGGCGCGCTGCGCACCACGTTGGCGGTGAAAGCGTGTTTCTTCGCCAGGCTCGGCAGACTGCCTTCGAGGCGGGCGAGGGCGTCCCAACTGCCGGTGATCTCGAGGATCAACGCGCTGCACTCGCCGTGGCGAGTCAGACGGGAGGTGACCACGGCGCAGCGATTTTCATGGCTGGCGCGGCACAGGACGTTAGTCAGCTCCATGGGGTTGGCGCCGAGGGCACTGATGACAAGGAATTGTTCGCGAACTGTGGGGGTGGACATGCAGCATTCCTAAAGCGATGAGCGGTCGGTAGGTGACGGACGCTAGTGGCCGGGGCGCGCCTGTTCTGGCTGTCCATGCAATAGACCCGGCAAGCGCTCGCGGCTCGCTCCACTATAGCGGGAGCGCGTCGATGCGACGCAGGAACGGGGTCTGGGAGGCCGAAAAGGGAGGCTGAAACCCGGCGTACAAGCTGATCGGTACCGATCAAAGTCTGAAGGGTAGCGAAAAGCGCGGCCAAGGGGAATGGCGGCAGCGCAGTACTTCGCTTGTGCAAGCATCTTGGCGCCAGTACCATTACCGCTCTCTTTTTCCGGCAGGAGCGGTTTCATGATTGCGGGCAGTATGGTGGCACTGGTCACTCCCATGGATGCACAAGGGCGTCTTGACTGGGACAGCCTCAGCAAACTCGTGGACTTCCATCTCAAGAACGGCACCCATGCCATTGTCGCGGTCGGTACTACCGGCGAGTCGGCAACTCTTGATGTAGAAGAACACATCGCCGTCATCAAAGCCGTGGTCAAACAGGTTGCCGGGCGCATCCCGGTCATCGCCGGCACTGGCGCCAACTCGACCCGCGAAGCCGTCGAGCTGACCCGCAACGCCAAAGAAGCCGGCGCCGATGCCTGCCTGCTGGTCGTTCCGTACTACAACAAGCCGACTCAGGAAGGCTTGTACCAGCACTTCAAACACATTGCTGAATCGGTCGACATTCCACAGATTCTCTACAACGTTCCGGGCCGCACCTCTTGCGACATGCAGGCCGAGACCGTGATTCGCCTGTCCACCGTGCCGAACATCATCGGTATCAAGGAAGCCACCGGCGATCTGAAACGCGCCAAAGCGATCATCGATGGTGTGAGCAAAGATTTCATCGTGCTGTCCGGCGATGATCCGACCGCCGTTGAACTGATCCTGCTGGGTGGTAAAGGCAACATTTCCGTGACCGCCAACGTCGCGCCGCGCGAAATGGCCGATCTGTGTGAGGCCGCGCTGAAAGGCGACGCCGACACCGCACGGGCCATCAACGAAAAACTGATGCCGCTGCACAAAGACCTGTTCATCGAAGCCAACCCGATTCCGGTGAAGTGGGCTTTGGTTGAAATGGGCCTGATGCACGAAGGCATCCGCTTGCCGCTGACCTGGCTGAGCACACCTTGTCATGAAACGCTGCGCTCGGCCCTGCGCCAGTGCAGCGTCCTGGTTTAATTGAGGAAGTACAACGCATGAAGCGAATGGCCGGACTTTCCGCACTTGCCTTGATTATCTCCAGCACCAGTGGCTGCGGATGGGTCTGGGGCCCGGAAGGTTATTTCCGTGACCGTGGTAGCGATTACCTGGAAGCGCAACAGACTGCACCGATGCAACTGCCACCGGATGTCAGCACCTCCAAGCGTCTGGATCCGCTGCTGCCGATCCCGCGCAACGTCGCTGATGACACCGCCAAGGGCGAATACGTGGTTCCACGTCCTCAGCCACTGTCGGCCATCGCCGATGCCACCGACTACTCGCTGCAGAAGAGCGGCGATTCGCGTTGGGTCATGGCCCAGCATCCACCGGCCGAAGTCTGGCCAGTGGCGGTGCAATTCTTCCAGGACAACGGTTTCCGTCTGGATGAGCAGCGTCCGCAAACCGGCGAATTCACCACCACCTGGCAGCATTCCGATGAGCTGTCCGCGTCGATGGCCAAGCGCCTGAGCGCGGCTGGCGTCGCCACTGACAGCGAAACCCGCGTCCGTGTGCGTATCGAGCCAGGCGTGCAGCGCAACACCAGTGAAATCTACGTGGTCAGCGCCGAGCGTCCTGCCGGCAGCACCGCCGATGTCGATTTCACCAACCGCTCGGTCAACACTGGTCTGGACGCTGCGCTGGTCGACGACATGCTCGCAAGCATGAGCCGGATCTCCGAGAAGGGCGGTTCGGTGTCGATGCTCGCTTCGCGTGATTTCGATACGCCGAGCCGTGTCAGCCTCAGCGAAGACGGCAGCGGCAACCCGGTGTTGAACGTCGGTACCGATCTGGATCGTGCCTGGTCGAGCGTTGGCCGTGCACTGGAACAAGGCGAATGGCGCGTTGAAGACATCAACCGCAGCCTCGGTCTGTACTACATCAACCTGGCCGAAAAAGCCGAGAAGAAAGACGACAAGCCTGGTTTCTTCAGCAGCCTGTTCGGCAGTGCGCCGACCAAGGAAGAAGTTGAATCCCGTGCCGAGCGTTATCAGGTTCGCCTGAGCAAGGTTGGCGAGAACATTCAGGTGACCGTCGAGAAAAACATCAACACCGTCGCGCCGGCTGAAGTGGCGCGTAAAGTGCTGAGCGTGATTCAGGACAACCTGGGCTGATCAACCATGCGTTTTGCCGTTCTCGGCAGCGGTAGCCAAGGGAACGGCACGCTGATCGCCAGTGCTGATACGTATGTGCTGGTGGATTGTGGTTTTTCCCTGCGGGAAACCGAAAAACGCCTGTTGCGTCTGGGTGTGAACCCGGCGCAACTGAGCGCGATACTCGTAACCCACGAACATGCCGACCACGTGCATGGCGTGGGTTTACTGTCTCGGCGCTACAATCTGCCGGTCTACCTCAGTCGCGGCACACTGCGCGGGATGCGCAAACCGATTGAACCCGCAGGCTTGCTGGCCGGCGGCGAGCAACTGCAGATCGGTGCACTGAACATCGGGGTCATTGCCGTGGCCCACGATGCGCAGGAACCGACCCAGTATGTCTTCAGTGATCAAGAGCAGCGGCGCTTCGGCCTGCTGACCGATCTGGGTTCTTACTGCGAGCGGGTGCTGGACGGTTATCGGGATCTCGATGCGTTGATGATCGAGTCCAACCATTGTCGTGACATGCTGGCCCGTGGGCACTACCCGTACTTTCTCAAGCAGCGGGTGGGCGGCGAGCTGGGACATTTGAACAACCATCAGGCGGCTTTCCTGGTGTCCGAGTTGGGCTGGCAGGGCTTGCAACACCTTGTCCTGGCTCATCTGAGCAGCAAGAACAACATGCCGCAGCTGGCCCGGCAATGTTTTGTCGACACCCTCGGGTGCGACCCGGACTGGCTGCAACTGGCCGATCAAGATTCAGGGCTCGACTGGCGCCACATCGCCTAGCCCACCTACTTAGCAAGCGGAGCCCATCATGGAAAAACGTGAAGAACTCTACCGCGGCAAAGCCAAATCGGTTTACAAGACCGACGACGCTGACCGCTTGATCCTGCTGTTTCGCAACGACACCTCGGCGTTCGACGGCAAGCGCATCGAGCAGCTCGACCGCAAAGGCATGGTCAACAACAAGTTCAACGCCTTCATCATGCAGAAACTCGAAGCGGCCGGCATTCCGACCCAATTCGACAAACTGCTGGCCGACAACGAAGTCCTGGTGAAGAAACTCGACATGATCCCGGTCGAGTGCGTCGTGCGTAACTACGCCGCCGGCAGCCTGGTCAAGCGTCTGGGCGTCGAAGAAGGCCTGAAGCTCAATCCTTACACCTTCGAACTGTTCCTCAAGGACGACGCCAAAGGCGACCCGTTCATCAACGAATCCCACGTTGTGGCATTCGGTTGGGGCACTGCCGAGCAACTGGTTCGCATGAAAGAACTGTCGCTCAAGGTCAACGAAGTGCTGACCAAGCTATTCGACGACGCCGGCCTGCTGCTGGTCGACTTCAAGCTTGAATTCGGCGTGTTCAGCGACGGCTCGATCGTCCTCGGCGACGAGTTCAGCCCGGACGGCTGCCGTCTGTGGGACAAGGACACCAAGAAGAAGATGGACAAAGACCGCTTCCGTCAGGGCCTCGGTGACGTCATCGAAGCCTACGAAGAAGTCGCCAATCGTCTGGGCGTACCGCTTTAATCGACGCAAGCATCTGATAGCACGAAGAAATTTTCGAAAGAGGGTTTGCTTTCGGTAAAAGTGTTGTTATGATGCGCGCCGTTGGAGAGATGCCAGAGTGGCCGAATGGGACGGATTCGAAATCCGTTGTACCTTCACCGGTACCTAGGGTTCGAATCCCTATCTCTCCGCCATTACATAGAAAAAGCCCCGTAGATGAAAATCTACGGGGCTTTTTTGTTTCTCGTGCAATTGGACTGGAATACCCTCGGTCAGGCGAGAATTGCTCCGATGTCGCGCAAGATGCCCGTTCCCACGAAACTCTCGGATTTTGCCTACAACCCTGTTTCGATTAACTCAATTATTCTGATCTCCGTGCCAAAAACACTCTAAATCCAGACACGACGACACCGCTTTCCATTGATGGATAAGCGGCGTTTCTGCATTTATTGAAATGGGCGCTTCATGCATCAGCGAGATTAATCGCAGCTGCCAAATATCGGTGCGGTATCATGATGTAATACTATGAACAATAAGCAACTTGGTACTCTTCAAGCCGTATATTCAAGACCGACTCCATCTACGCTGGAATGGACACGTATAGAGTCTCTTTTCAAAGCGGTAGGCGCCAAAGCTGTGGAGGGTAATGGTTCGCGTGTTCGGTTTGAGTTAAGCGGGGTCGTTGCTACCTTTCATCGTCCTCATCCAGACAAAGAAGCAAAGCCCTACCAGGTTCGTGATGCTCGGGCTTTTCTAGAACAAGCAGGAGTCATTCCGTGAACGTGATGAATTACAACGGGTATGCTGCCCGTATTGAATACAGTGACGAAGATGGTCTGTTTGTTGGTCACATCGCAGGAATCAAGGATGTCGTGGGATTCCACGGTGAATCAGTCAGAGAACTTAGAGCTGCCTTCGAGGAGGCAGTGAGCGATTATCTGGAAACGTGTGCAAAACTCGGTCGAGTGCCTCAGAAGCCTTATTCAGGCAATCTGAGCCTGCGATTGGCGCCAGCCCTTCATGCCACCGTTGCAGTGAAAGCTCAATTGGCTCGAAAAAGTATTAATCAGTGGGTGGCTGAAGTGCTTGACCGGGAAGCACACGCCTGACACGGCATGCTCGGCAGTTGACTGAGCCTTACCGTCCGCGTTGCTCTGGGTTTTCCGCGACTCATGGAAAAAAAGCCCCACAGACCCAAAGCCTGTGGGGCTTTTGCATTTCTGCGGGATCTACATCACCCCGCACTTCCAGCCCGTCAAGGCTGCGAGTGGCCCAACTTGCGCTTGATCAGTTCATACACATCCTTATGCGTCGAGTTGTGCAGCGTCTTGTCCTTGCAGGCCGAGCTGAGGAAGGTTTTCACTTCTTCCTTGGCGTGCGGGTAGAGGCTGGCGACGTAGTCGGCTTCGTGTGCTTGTGTGCAGTTAAAGTGCATGTCGTCTTTCGCTTTGTCTCTGGCCATGTCTGCGGCTCCTTTTTGAGTGTGAATGATCGGGAGAAAACAGGGCCGGATGGCCCCCTGCGTTGCTGAGCGTAGGGGTGCAAACGGAGCCCGCCAGTCATTCGGTCAAAAAAGGAAGTAGCTGTAGGACGCTGCCTTTTTCCAATTCACGCGGTTAAATTTCTTTTACCGGGGTTTCGCCCTGTACCGCTTTGATCAGCTCGATTACGTGCAAGCAATCCGCTTTGTTCACGTACGATTCGCCGCTGGCGATGGTTTCGTGATTGCCCGCGCGCAGCCTCCAGCGCCATTGGCCTTTGCCGGTGGTCGGGGTGCCGCGGGATTGCCTGTAAATCTCGAAATACATTCAGTTCGCTCCATGCGATAGACGTGTGCGCCAGCCTGTGTGGCGCATCGACGCAAGCCTAGCGCAGGCGGGTTTTTTGGCTACCGGACATTTGTTTCCAATCGTTGGCGGATGTTTCTGAAAGGCACAGACCAGAGCCCTCGAAGCGTTTGACGGTCAGCGGACGCATCGTGGCGATGGACGCCGCCCCCAACTGCTTTCTACACTGCCGGCAGTCTGGGGATCGGGGAGCAATGGATGAACCGCAATGAACTACGCAAGGCCGACATCAACCTGATGGTGGTGTTCGAGACCTTGATGCTGGAACGCAACGTAACCCGGGCGGCCGAGAAGCTGTTTCTTGGCCAGCCGACTATCAGTTCGGCGCTCAATCGTCTGCGCACAATGCTCAACGATCCGCTGTTCATCCGCGTCGGCCATCGCATGGAACCGACGGCTCGCGCTGAAGATATTTTCCGCCACCTCAAACCGGCGCTGGATTCGCTTTCAGTGGCGTTGAGCCTGACCCGCGATTTTGATCCCGCCGTGAGCACCATGACCTTCCGCATCGGTCTGTCCGATGACGTCGAGTTCGGTCTGCTACCACCGTTGCTGCGCGCCTTGCGTCAGGAAGCGCCGAACGTGGTGTTTGTGGTGCAGCACGTCGATTACTGGCGCATTCCCGATCTGCTCGCCGCCGGTGACATCACCGTCGGCATCAGCCAGACCCGTGGCTTGCCGGCGAATGCCAAGCGCAAACTGCTGCGGCACATTCAACCGAGCATCCTGCGTGCGGATGCTTCCGACACACCGCTGACCCTCGACGAATATTGTGCGCGGCCGCATGTGCTGGTTTCCCACACGGCGAATGTCAGTGGGTTTGCGGATGAGTGGCTGGCGGAACTGGGCCGCACCCGGCAGGTGGTTCTGTCGGTGCCGCAGTACAGCGCCTTGCCGGCGTTGTTGGCGGGCACCGATCTGATCGCCAGCCTGCCGGATTACACGGCGGCAGCGATGGCCACTTCGGGGTTGCTGTTCAAAGAGCCGTTCCCGTTCAAGACGCCGACGCTGGATCTGTCGATGGTCTGGCTCAGCCACGTCGACAGCGACCCCGCCGAGCGCTGGTTGCGTTCCCGGCTGGAGCAGTTCATGAGTGAACGGCCCGTCACCCCACCTTAAGCAACACCACAAATCCGCTTGTGGGAGCGGGCTTGCTCGCGAAAGCGCCGGGTCAGGCGATGCATTTGTAACTGATCCACCGCCTTCGCGAGCAAGCCCGCTCCCACAGGAGATTTTCGCTAAGCCGGTCATTGAGCGCTGGTATAAATCTTCGTCCGACATTCCGGAAAAAGCCGCGGAAGGGTAGGGCAGGGCTGTGTTATACGTACGACCTTTCTGCCGCCCGACTGGAGCCTCCCGATGCCACACCTGCACATGGAATACACCGCCAACCTGCCGCAGCTGAACGCCGACGTCGCGTTGATTCGCCTCAATAACACGCTGGTGGGTTCTGGTCAGTTCGCGGCGGAGTTCGATATCAAGAGCCGTGCGTTGAAGGTCGAAACCTTCAAGGTTGGCACGGCCATGAGCGAGCGCGGTTTTGTGGCGGTGAAGTTGGCGTTGCTCAGCGGGCGTTCAGCGGAGACCAAAAAACAGCTGTCGCAAAGTCTCTTGGCCGTGCTCCAGGATCTTTGTGAATGGCCGGCCGGTGTCGAGGTGCAGTTGAGTGTCGAGCTGATCGATATCGATCGCGAGTCCTACACAAAAACGGTCATCGGCGTGTAGGAATCAGGCCGCTTGCAGTTCACTGCACACCTTGACCACTTGTTCGCGCAGCCAGACGTTGGCGCTGTCCTGATCAACGCTCTGGCTCCATTGCATGTCGAGGGTGAACCCCGGCAAACCGTTCGGCGCCTCACAGTGATTGAACACCGCTTCGTTGGTCAGTAACCGCTGAATCCGCCGGGGCAGGGTGAGGATGAAATCGGTGCCAGTGATCATCTTCAACGCCGCGCTGTAACTGTTCGAACGCGCGACGATCTGACGTTTCTGCGCCTGTCGCGCCAGCCAGCCATCAACCATATTCGTCGTCGACGTCCACGGCGTCGGGAACACATGCCTGCGCTCGGTAAACGCTTGCAGACTCAGGCGCGGTTCCAACGGCGTCGCGCGTTTGTCGAAGACGCAGACCAGGTCATCTTCCAGCAACATGCGCGACTTCAAGTCCGTGTGGTGGCGGTGGAAGTTGGGGCCGAAACT
Source organism: Pseudomonas sp. 18058 (assembly GCF_902706155.1). Taxonomy (NCBI): domain Bacteria; kingdom Pseudomonadati; phylum Pseudomonadota; class Gammaproteobacteria; order Pseudomonadales; family Pseudomonadaceae; genus Pseudomonas; species Pseudomonas sp. 18058. The sequence goes on along the minus strand of NZ_CACSJY010000027.1, from coordinate 14,829 downwards.
GATGACCAGATCGAGGCTGCCATCGCGCAACTCATCGGCGGGCACATCGGTTTCGAACTTGTGCATGTTGACCATCACTGGCAAGTCATCGAAGTCGAAGCGCTTCAACAGGCGCGGCAAAATCAGTTGTTCGAAGTATTCCGGGGCGCAGATGTTGAAAGTGACCGCTTGCTGGCTCGGGTCAAATGTCGGTGCGCCGGCGTGGCAGAGGTTGATGCTTTCGAGGATTTTCTGCACATGGCCGTACATGCTGCTGGCCTTGTAGGTCGGGCGCATGCCGGTGCGGGTGTTGATGAAGAGTTCGTCTTCAAAACTGGTGCGCAGTTTTTTCAGGCAGTAACTGACGGTGGACTGACTGACGAACAACGTTTCCGAGACCTCGGTGACGCTGCTCTGCTCATACACGGCGATAAACACCATGAGATCCTGCATGTCGAGCTTTCGAAGCAAGTTACTGTTCAGCATCCGTTCCGTCCCGCTGTGCTCCTTGCGCTGAATCCGCGCAAACGTGTGCGAACGATCCTAACGGAACGATGGTACAAGGACAAAGGCTTGTAGGACGTTTCATGGACAGTTGTGGGACAGAAAGTTTTAGCAACACGACGTTACCGCTAAAACCGCTGAAAGCTGGCCAGAGGCCTGTAGCCCGATCACTGGAAGTGTTGCGAATAACGTCGCGGATCGAAGCGCAACACCATCAACGCCATGATCACCATCACGCCGGTCAGCGACCACCATGCCCATTCGAAACTGCCCAGTTGATCGCGGATCATCCCGGCGAGCAGCGGCGACAGGCCGGCAATCAGATAGCCGATGCCTTGCACGAAAGCGGTCAGGCCGCCAGCGTGTTGCGGGTTGTCGAGGTGATCGAGCGAGACGATCAGGCTCATCGGAAACAGTCCGCCGATGCCCAGACCCAACAGGCAGGGCCACAGCAGGCTGAGGTGTTGCGGGCTGAGGATCAGGCCGCAGAAACCGGCGATGATCAGTCCAAGGAGGGCCATCAGTACGATGCGTCGGTCGCGGCTGCGATTGGCGATGGCTGGCACTACCAGGCCGGAAATCACCTCCATGGCTGTCAGAAAACCTAACAGCAGGCCGGCGTTTTGTTCGCTCCAGCCTTTCTCCACGTAGTACGGTGCCAGCCAGGCGAGGACGCAGGTGTAGGACGCGGTGCCGAGGCCGAAGAAGATCGCGAGTAACCAGGCGCGGGAATGTTTGAAGAAGGTTTCTTTTCTGACTGAAGTGTTCGCGGTCGCAGGCAGGTTGCCGCGTTGCGACCACCAGAACAGCAAAGCCAACATTGCCAGGATTGCCCAAACGGCCAGTGCTATCCGCCAACTGCCGGTGCTGATAAGCACCAACGGTGCGAAGGACGCAGCAATGGCGGCGCCGCCCATGATCGAGGTGACGTACAAACCCATGCACAGGGCGACGTTGTCGGGGAAACGCGATTTGATCAATGCCGGCATCAACGCTTGAATCAGTGCAATGCCTATACCGGCCAGAATTGCGCTGACAATCAACTCGGCGGCGGAATCGATAAATAGCCGTGAAAACGTTGCCAGACCGATGATCAACAGCGACCACAGCACCGTGCGTCGTTCGCCCAGTCGTTGGCTGATACCGATGCCGAAAAACATCGCCAGTCCCATCGCCATCACCGGCAGCATGGTCAGCAGTGAGGCGAGGCTGAAGCTCAACGGGATGTCGCCGCGAATCGCCGACAGCAATGGCCCGACCGCCGCCATCGAAGGGCGCAAATTGAGGGCTACCAGCATGACGGCGAGCATCAGCCAGACAGCGGGACGGGCAGTGGCGCGGACGTTTTCCATCTTCAAACCTTGGGGCAGGGCAGATGATTAGGCGCGGAGCCCTATGATTCGGGCAAATCAGAAAACCCCCGGCCTTACCTAAAAATCAAATACCCGCCGGTTCCTGTAGGAGCTGTCGAGTGAAACGAGGCTGCGATCTTTTGACTTTGTCTTAACGGCAAGATCAAAAGATCGCAGCCTTCGGCAACTCCTACAGGGGTTGTTGGCTGAATAAAAGCTGAACCATTCCCAAATACTCCACAAGTTTCAGACTTTGCTCTCAGTCCAACTAATCGTTGGCGTCTTTTTCACAAAAAATTGATGGTTGCCTGCCTAAAGTTTGTCATGCCTTGGTTAATGAATTTTTCACAACTAACCAAGGGTTCTTTTCAGGAACTGCCCCTCATCATGTTGAAGTTAAAAGCCGTGCGCCCGGAATGGGTGACGTTGATTGCCAGCGCCTTTCTTTTGATCGGTTTTAACGTTGTGCTCTGGCAGCACCTGTTCGACATCACCGCGTCAGACGGCAAGGGCATTGCCATGCGCGTGGCGTTTGGGGTGATGATCTTCGCGGCGTTCAACATCGTGCTGACCTTTCTGGCCTTCCGCCCGCTGCTTAAACCCGTGCTGACGCTGATGTTTTTGATCAGCGCTGGTGTGGCTTATTTCATGAGCCAGTATGGCGTCATGATTGACCCGGGCATGTTGCGTAACTTTGCCGAAACCAATGCCACGGAAGTGCGCGATCTGCTCTCGTTGAAGTTGTTTATTTATATTTTCTTTCTCGGTGTTTTGCCGTCGTTATTGTTGTGGAAACTGCCGATTAATTATCGGCGCTGGCACCGCGAGTTGTTGAGCAAGGTTATTGTCAGTGCGGCCTCGGTGGCGGTGATTGGTGGTGTGGCATTGGCCAACTATCAGGGTTTGTCGTCGTTGTTTCGCAATCACCACGAAATTCGCTTGATGCTGGTGCCGAGCAACTACATTGGCGCCACGGCCGGTTACCTGCGTGAACAAGTGGCCTCGGCCGAGCAACCGTTCGTCAAAATCGGCGAGGACGCCGAGCGCAATCCAGATGTAAAACTTGAGCCGCGCAAATCCCTGACTGTATTGGTGGTCGGCGAAAGTGCCCGCGCCGAGAACTTCGGCATCCTCGGCTATAACCGTGACACCACACCAAAACTCGACAAGGAAACCGGGCTGATCGCGTTTACCGACGTGCATTCCTGCGGCACGGAAACTGCCGTCTCGGTGCCGTGCATGTTCTCTAACATGGGCCGCAAGAACTACGATGCGAGCAAGGCAAAGAACGAGGAAGGCCTGCTCGACGTACTCAAACGGGCCGGCATCGATGTGATCTGGCGCGATAACCAGTCCGGCTGCAAAGGCACGTGTGATCGCGTCACCGTGCAGGATGTCAGCAACCTGAAAGACCCGGCACTGTGCGCCAACAGCGAATGCCGCGATGAAATCCTGCTGCAAGGGCTGCAGAGTTTTATCGATCACCTGGACAAAGACACTGTGCTGGTTCTGCACCAGATGGGCAGTCACGGTCCGGAATACTTCAAGCGTTATCCAAAGGAGTACGAGCACTTCACGCCGGTCTGTGAAAGTAACGCCCTGAACAATTGCAGCCGCGAAAGTATCGTCAACGGTTACGACAACACGCTAGTGTACACCGACCATGTGCTGTCGAGTCTGATCGATGTGTTGCGCAACAATCAGGACAAAGTCGATACCGCGATGTTGTACCTGTCCGATCACGGCGAGTCGCTGGGTGAGTACAACCTGTTCCTGCATGGCACGCCGTATATGCTGGCGCCGGAACAACAGAAGCACGTGGCGATGCTGGCGTGGTTCTCCGACAACTATCAAAAGTCCTACTCGGTCGACACCCATTGCCTGCAAATGAGCCGCGATAAACCGCTGAGTCAGGACAACCTGTTCCACTCGATGCTCGGTTTGCTCGAAGTGAAGAGTTCGGTGTATCAACCGGATCTGGACATGTTTGCCGGTTGCCGCGGGTCAGTGATCGACGGCGTGCTGGCCAAGGACTGAAGCATTCCCCTGTAGGAGCTGCCGCAGGCTCGGGCCGCGATCGGACGATCTTTTGATCCTGTTTTTGAAGATCAAAAGATCGCAGCCTGCGGCAGCTCCTACAGGTGATGGCCCCGTTTGATCCTTCTGTCAGACTATTCTTGCCAATTGGCAGGACATTTCGTTACAGCTCTTGCCCTTCGCAGGCGCGTAAATCGCCGGTGGCGATATATACTGCGCGCCATTCTTCAAGGGAGAGCCGTGTGGCCATCGATATTCACTGGATTCGCGACAACGAAAGCCTCGCGCAGTTTTGCGCCGAGTGGCAGCAGCTGCCGTTCGTTGCCCTCGACACCGAATTCATGCGGGTCGACACCTTCTACCCGATTGCCGGCCTGTTGCAGATTGGCGACGGTAAACGCGCCTACCTGATCGATCCGCTGACCATCAATGCCTGGCAACCGCTGGCAGCACTGCTGGAAAATCCGGCGGTGCTGAAAGTCCTGCACGCCTGCAGCGAAGACCTCGAAGTGCTGTTGCGTCTGACCGGTAGCCTGCCGGCGCCGATGTTCGATACACAATTGGGCGCGGCCTATCTGAACCTCGGTTTCTCCATGGGCTATTCGCGCCTGGTGCAAGCGGTGCTGGGCATCGAACTGCCGAAGGGCGAAACCCGTTCCGACTGGTTGCAGCGTCCGTTGTCCGACACGCAGATCAGCTACGCCGCTGAAGATGCCGTGCATCTCGCGGAAGTTTTCGTACAGCTGCGACCGAAGCTGTCCGACGACAAGTTCGCCTGGGTGCTGGAGGACGGCGCCGAACTGGTGGCCAACCTGCGCCGCGAAACCGATCCGTACGAGGTTTACCGCGAAGCCAAACTGGCGTGGAAACTCTCCCGTGCACAGCTCGCGGTATTGCGCGAGCTGTGCGCATGGCGTGAAACCGAAGCGCGTGCCCGCGACCTGCCGCGCAACCGCATCGTCCGTGAGCATTCGCTGTGGCCGTTGGCTCGCACGCAACCGGACAACCTCGCCGCGCTGGGCAAGATCGAAGACATGCACCCGCGTACCGTGCGTCAGGACGGTCAATTTCTGCTTGATCTGATCAAGCGCTCTGGCAGTGTGGGCCCTGATCAATGGCCGCCTGCCGTCCCGGAGCCGTTGCCGATCGAAGCTGCCGCGTTGATTAAACAACTGCGTGCGATGGGTCAGGCCGAGGCCGAGCGCCTCGACATCGCGCCGGAGCTGATGCTACGCAAGAAAACCCTCGAAGCGCTGGTCAAAAGTGGCTACCCCGAGGGTCCTTACCAATTGCCTGAGTCGCTGCGTGGCTGGCGCCGCGAACTCATGGGTCAGAAGCTGCTCGACAGCCTGGCCACCGCCGGAGAACAGCCTTGAAACGTATTTGTTCCATCTACCAAAGCTCGAAGCGCAGCGGCATGTACCTTTACGTGCTGAAAAGTGATGCACTCGAGCGCGTGCCGGAAGCGCTGATGCTGGCGTTCGGCAAGCCGAAACATTCATTTGACCTGGTGCTGTCGCCTGAGCGCAAATTGGCCAGCGAAGACATCGTCGTCGTGCTGGAAAACCTCGACAAGCAGGGCTATCACCTGCAAATGCCGCCGGCCGAGGACGAGTACATCGAGCACTTGCCCGAAGAGTTGCTGCGACGCAACGACCCGGTCTGATCTGCGAGGCCCTGTTCTGGGCCTCGATTAACCCAGGAAATGTTTTTACCGCGACGGTCGCCCGACATCCGGCGACCGTCTGCACGGTTTGCGAAAGGTTTGAAGATGCGCGTTCTGATTGCCGAACACGACCACGCGATATACGCCCGGCTGCTGCGTCAGGCAGTGCCCGAGCTTGAAGTGCTGACCAGTGGCGACTCCGCCGAACTGGCGCGGCTGGCCGCTGATTGCCCGGTGTGGCTGGGTCAGCCGGATCTGCTGGCGACCCTGTTGCGTCAGGGCCACCAGCCACAATGGCTGCAATCGACCTGGGCCGGCATCACGCCGCTGCTTGCCGATGGCTTGCGCCGCGATTATCGCCTGACCCGCGCCGTAGGCATTTTCGGCCAGGTGATGGCTGAATACGTTTTGACCTACATGCTCGGTCACGAGCGCGAGGTATTGGCGCGACTGGTCAGCCAGGTCGAGCGCAAGTGGGACAACCGCACCGGCCAGAGTCTGGTCGGGCGCAAGGTGCTGATCGTCGGTACTGGCGACATCGGCCAGAGCGTGGCGCAGTTCCTGTTGCCGTTCGGCGTCGAATTGTACGGCATCGCCAGCAGTGCTCGCGAGCAGGCGCCGTTCGTTGAAGTCGGTTCGATGGCGGATCTGCCACGGCTGGTTGGCGAAGTGGATTACGTGGTCAATCTGCTGCCGAACACCGAACATACCCACGATATCTACGACGCGGCGCTGTTCAAGCAATTCAAGCCGACCGGGTTGTTCATCAACGTCGGGCGCGGTGTGGCCGTGGTTGATGCGGATTTGGTCGAGGCGCTGAAGGAAGGACATCTGGCGGGCGCGGTAATCGACGTCTGCCGTCAGGAGCCGTTGCCGCAACGTCACCCGTTCTGGACGGCCTGGGGCTTGCTGCTGACCGGGCACAGCTCGGCACCGACTTCACCGGCGCTGATGGTGCAGCTGTTCGTCGACAACCTGAAGGCCTATCAGGCGAGCGAGATATTGCGCGGGGAAGTGGATTTCAATCGCGGGTATTGAGTTGACATCAAAAGATCGCAGCCTGCGGCAGCTCCTACAGAGGTACATATTCCCCTGTAGGAGCTGCCGAAGGCTGCGATCTTTTGCTTTTAGAGGGTGAAGTCGCCTTCAGCCGCCAGTTCGCTCAGCGGACGACGCGGGCTTGGCTCTTCGCGTGCTTGCAGGTAGTCCGCCAGCGTCGCCTTGTCTCCCAGCTTGCCTACCGCAACAGCGGCATGCAGCGCATAACCTTCAGGAATATTCAGCTCTTTACGCGTCAGCTCCTGATCGAAGCCGGCCATGCCGTGGGTGTGCCAGCCGCTGATGCTCGCTTGCAGCGCCAGATGGCCCCACGCCGAACCGGTGTCGAAGGTGTGCCACAACGCCGGGGTTTCTTCGGTCGCGCCCGGTGCAGTGAAGGTGGTTTTCGAAATCACGATCACCAGTGCCGACGCATGCTGCGCCCAACTACGGTTGAATTCATTGAGCAGGCCCAGATAACGCTGCCAGTTCGGTGTGTCGCGGCGCGCGTAGAGGAAGCGCCATGGCTGCGAGTTGTACGCCGACGGTGCCCAGCGGGCGGCTTCGAAGAAGCTCAGCAGGGTCTCTTCCGGGATCGCTTCACCGGTGAAGGCGCGCGGCGACCAACGGTCGGTGAACTGCGGGTGAATGGCGTATTCGGCAACGCGAGGGTTGGCACTCATCAAGAGATTCCTGGCTACGTTTGAGTAAATGAATTCGAGGCAAAACCCTACTCGGCAGCGCTGAGGCTGACAAGCGCGATTTACCGACAGTCGCCAGCGCTTGGCCCGCGCGGCCCGGGGCACTAGACTGGCGGCCTTTCACCACCTGATGTTGATGCTTGAGCCATGGCCGCCGAAGTCGAACCGTTCTGGAAACACAAAACCCTTGATCAACTGGATCACCAGGAATGGGAATCGCTGTGCGACGGCTGTGGTCTGTGCTGCCTGCAAAAACTCGAGGATGAAGAAGACAACAGCGTCTATTACACGCGCATCGCCTGCAAACTGCTGGATCTGAACACCTGCCAGTGCAGCGATTACCCGAATCGCATCAAGTTTGTCCCGGATTGCATCCAGCTCACCCCGGGCCAGGCCGAAGAATTCAAATGGCTGCCGCCGACCTGCGGCTATCGACTGGTCAGTGAGGGCAAGGATCTGCCGTCGTGGCATCACTTGGTGTGTGGTGATCGCGAGGCAGTGCACCACGAACGAATTTCACAATCCGGGCGTATGCTCGCCGAAGGCAGCGTGCCGGAAGATGACTGGGAAGATCACCTGATTTTCCGCGCTGGCTAACGGGATAACCTGTAGCGAGGGAGCTTGCTCCCGATATTGAGTGCGCAGCACTCACACAATAATTCTGACTGCCACAAGGAGTGGGTATGGCTGCGGGTTTGCTGCGAGCGTTGCTGATCGGTCTGCTGATGTTCAGTGCGCCCGTCTGGGCAGCAAAAAAAGTCGATCTCGATTACCACATTCGCCTGTTGCCACAAAGCGATCAGGCCGAAGTGCGCCTGACCCTGGCCAAAGGCGAAGCCGTGCGCAGCCTCGATTTCGACCTTGGCGACGGCAGCCATTACAGCGACTTCAAAGCCGATGGCCAATGGCTGCTGACTCCCGGCAAACACGCGCGCGGCGTCTGGCGCCCGACCAGTGCCAAGGCCAGCCTGACCTACCGCGTGCGCATCAGCCACGGCCGCAAAAACGGCAGCTTCGACACCCGCATGACGCCGAGCTGGGCGCTGCTGCGCGGTGATGAACTGGTGCCGCCAGCCAAACTCGATCAGCAGGACGGCACGGAACTGGTCTCGCGCCTGCAATTCGAATTGCCCGATGGCTGGAAAAGCGTCGAAACCGCCTGGCCAAGAATCGGCAAAAATAAATTCCGCATCGACAACCCTTCACGCCTGTTCGACCGCCCGACCGGCTGGATGCTCGCCGGCAAGCTCGGCAGCCGTCGCACGCGCCTAGGCGAAACCGAAGTCACCGTCGCCTCACCGCAAGGGCAGGGCATGCGGCGCATGGATGTACTGACGTTGCTGACCTTCGTCTGGCCGCAGGTGCAGGCGGTTTATCCACGTCATCCGGCCAAGCTGCTGATCGTCGGCGCCAACGACCCGATGTGGCGCGGCAGCCTCGGTGCGCATGAATCGATCTACGTGAACACGCGCTTGCCGCTGGTCAGTGAAAGCGGCAGCAGTGCGCTGATGCGTGAACTGGCGCAGGTGTTTGGGCGGATCAACGACGAGCAGCGCAGCGACTGGATCAGCGAAGGCTTTGCCGAGTATTACGCGATCGAACTGCTGCGCCGTGCCGGTGGCATGAGTGATGAGCGCTATCAGAGTCTGCAGGCGAAACTGGCGAGGGACAGCCAGAAAGTCACGACACTGCGCGGTGAGCAGATCAGCCCGGCGCAGGTAGCAAAAGCGGTGATTGTGTTGCAGGAACTGGATCGCGAGATTCGTTTGAAGACCCGCAATAAACGTTCGCTGGATGACGTGTTACGCGGGGCGATGCATTTGGGGACGGTGAGTACTAAAGAGTTTGTGCAATTGGCTGAGAGCGTGCTCGGCGAGTCCTCTAAAGTCCTTGATACCGAGTTACTACAGTAATACCGCTTTCGCGAGCAAGCCCGCTCCCACAGGGGAATGCATTTCAAATGTGGGAGCGGGCTTGCTCGCGAAGGCGCCATCAGCCCCAGCGCAAATGCTGGATCAAACCCCGGCTTTCGGCGATTTCACCGAATCATTCCCGGTCACTGTCGCCGAACTGGTCGCCGCTTCCGCATTCGCCTTCAGCTTGCTCAACTCTTCCCCGGCACGTTCGATCTTCGCCCGCACGTTGTTCATGTCCTGACGGCTTTTCTCGATCAGGCTTTTCACCGAGCTGTGCCCGGTAATACCGCGCGCCATGGCCACGCCGCCAATCGCCACCTGAATCAAACCGAACACACCGCCACGGCGCAGGCCCTTGCCGACCATGATCACTCCACCGGCCAGCGAGCCGATGCGCTCCCAGCCTTCGACGTTCTGCTCGGAACGGCTCTGAAACGGGGTGGATTCGATACGCTCGACGCGTTTGAGCTCGGTCATGATCTTTCTCCAGGCTATGAGTAATGGATAAATAAGCTGACTGCGCGAGCGGTCAGCTTGTTCCATCGGATGTGCGACGCTTCAGCGGAATTTCGGCCCGGAGCGCGTATTCAGGCCTTTGGCCATGCGGTCGTAGAGCACGACGTTGACGGTGGCAGCGAGGTTCATGCAGCCGGTGGTCGGGATGTACACGACGTCTTCGCACCAGTCGCGGATCTCTTTGTCCAGCGAACCGTCTTCGGGGCCGAAGATGTACAGGGCGCGATCCGGGTGGGTGTATTCCGGCAGCGGGCGGGCGCCTTCGACCAGTTCCACGGCGACGGGCACGCAGTTGAGCGGGAGGATCTTTTTCAGATCATCGATGCCGATCAGCGGGATGTCGTAGTGCACGCGTTTGGTGTCGGTGACGAAATCGGCGGCGCGTTCATAACGTTTGCCGGTGTAGAACACCGATGCGACGCCATAGCAGCCTGCGGCGCGCATCACCGAACCGACGTTCTCCGGTGATTTGGGGTTATACAAACCAATGCAGCTGTACCGTTTGTCTGCCACGAGCGGGGTGCCTTCGGGAAAAAAGAGCGCGATTATACGGGGATTGGGCGGTTGTGGTCAGATCATGGATTGGCGGTGTCTGGACGGCCGCCTTCGCGAGCAAGCCCGCTCCCACATTGGTTTTGTGTACGCCACAGATCCAATGTGGGAGCGGGCTTGCTCGCGAAGGGGCCAGTCAGACCCATACAGATCTCTAATCTTCTTTCTTCATCAACCCGGCCAGCGCGGCAAACGGGTTGTGCGTGGCCTTGGCAATTTTCGGCGTGCTCAGCGAGCCTTCGCTGAAGTACTGCTGATCGGTATAACGCGAGTGCTCGTTATCGTGGCAGTACAGGCACAACAGCTCCCAGTTCGAGCCGTCCTGCGGGTTGTTGTCGTGGTTGTGATCGCGGTGGTGCACGGTCAGTTCGCTCAGGCGTTTGCCGGAAAATTCACGGGTGCAGCGGCCACAGACGTGCGGGTACATCTTCAGGGCTTTGTCGCGGTAGCCCATTTCCTTGTCGCGCTGGTTGTCGGCGAGGATGCGATCCAGCTTCGACGTGTTGGTTGGGGTGGACGAACTCATGGGTTCACCTTTGTAAAAGACTAATGACGGTTATGCGCAGAGTTTAGCTCAGCCTTTGAGCTTCTCGGCAATCCAGATCGTGTGGCGCGTGCCCTTGTTGCCGTGGGCGAAGACCTGGACTTCTTCGGCCTTGAAACCGGCCTTCTTCAATTTGTCGGAAAACAGCCGATCAGCGCTGGCCGACCACACCGCCAACACGCCTTTCGGGCGTAGGGCCTTGGCGCAGGCATTCAGACCAGCGGCGGAGTACAGCCAGCTGTTGGCTTTCTGAGTCAGACCTTCGGGGCCGTTGTCGACGTCAAGCATGATTGCGTCGAAACCATTCGGCTCGCTTTGCAGCACTTTGGCCACGTCTTCCTGACGGATGACGGTGCGCGGATCCAGCAGCGGACGACCGGACTTCTCGCCGAGCGGGCCACGGTTCCACTCGACCACGCCGGGCACCAATTCGGCGACCACTACTTCAGCGGTCTTGCCCAGATGCTTGAGCGCGGAGGCGAGGGTGAAGCCCATGCCCAGACCGCCGATCAGCACCCGCGAATCCGGCCGCCCGGCGACTTTGCGGCAAGGAATCTCGGCCAGCGCATCTTCGGAGCCGTGCATGCGCGTGTTCATCAATTGCCCGCCGTCGCCGCCCTGAATCTTGATGACGAAGTCCTCGCCATACTCGAACAGGCACAGGGCACCGCCGCTTTCGGGGATCGGGGTGGTGTCGAGCAGAACGAAACGTTTCATGGAAATCTCTACAAGGGGGAAGGCAAGCGGGCCCGTTGGGAGTAGCCTGAGCGCAGACTAGAGGCCAAACGGAGCCCTTGATGAAGCGCACCATTCTAACGGTCATTGCCCTGGCCGCGCTCTCGATTACTGCAGTGCAGGCGCAGCAGACCATTCCGGTCAGCCCGACGCCGCAGCCCGGCGCGCCCGGTACCGCAACACCGACACCGTATCCGCAGATCACCCCGATCAACATTCCCAAATCGGGTGCCGGCAGTGGCAGCCCGCCGCTGGTGCCGATTGAAATGCCGACTCCGCCGAACAAAGATCAGCCAGTGCCGGGCATTGAACCGAGCGGCAGCAGGGCTAAATCGCCTGGCGGTTAGACCTGTTGTGCCGCCAGTTGGCCGTCGGCCATGCGCAGGCGTTTCGACAATGAGACGGCGAGGGCGCGGATGATCTTCGCGGCGATCTTCGGCGCGTCGTTGAGCATTTTTTCCAGCGAATCCTTGCCGAGGTTCAACAGTTGGCAGTTGCTCGCAGCGATGCAGGTGGCTGAGCGCCGTTCGCCGTCGAGCACGGCCATTTCACCGAAGGCGCGGCCGCTGCGCAGAGTGGCCATGGTGATGATCTGACCGTCGGGCCCGGTTTTCTGCACGGCGACCTGACCGGTGTGGAGGATGCACATGAAACTGCCGGCATCGCCCTCGCGGAATATCGCCTCGCCTTCCGCCACGGTGCTGATGCTGAAGTAGCCCGAGGCGGCGGCGAAGTCGGCCAGTTGCAATTGATCGAACAGGCCACAGTCCATCAGCCAGTCGCGGATTTCGTTGTTCAGGAAGGTTGGTTCTGACATGTCGGTGCGGTCTTTATTGTTTTCACATTTCAAGGCTATACACGGATCCCATAGGAACGGGCTTTTGTGGCGAGGGGATTTATCCCCGATGGGCTGCGAAGCGGCCCAAAATCTTGCCAGCGCGATTCTGCTGAAACTCCGCGATGACCGAATTTGCGACTGCTGCACAGCCGATCGGGGATAAATCCCCTCGCCACAATGGGCAGTTTTCACAAGGGATCAGTGGGTATCGGCCACAAGGGTCTGGAATTAAGACCCAAGTGACCGACGGAGTTCCTCAGGCCAGGCCCAAAACCTTGAAGACAAATGCATATTCGAGTGCTACGTCACGTAATCCCTGATAACGCCCGCTCATCCCGCCATGCCCGGCGCCCAGCTCTGTTTTGAGCAGCAACAGATTGTCGTCGGTTTTGCTCGCGCGCAATTTCGCCACCCACTTGGCTGCTTCCCAATACTGCACGCGGCTGTCGTTGTAGCCGGCGATCACCAGTGTCGCGGGATAGGCCTGCGCAGTGACGTTTTCGTACGGCGCGTACGCCTTGATCCGCTCGTAAACTTCCGGCTCCTCAGGATTGCCCCACTCGTCATATTCGGTGACGGTCAGCGGCAGCTCCGGGTCGAGCATGGTGTTGAGTACGTCGACGAACGGCACTTCGGCAATCGCCACGCCAAACAAATCCGGACGCTGATTCAATACCGCGCCAATCAACAGGCCACCAGCGCTGCCGCCGCTGATCGCCAGTTTTTCAGCCGTGGTGATGCCGTTGAGGATCAAGAATTCGGCGCAGGCAATGAAGTCGCTGAAGGTGTTCTGTTTGTGTTCCTGCTTGCCGGCGCGATACCACGCCTCACCCAACTCTCCGCCGCCGCGCACGTGGGCGATGGCGAAGGCCATGCCGCGATCGAGCAGACTCAAACGCGCATGGGAAAACCATGGATCCAGGCTCGAACCGTAAGCGCCATAACCGTACAGATACAGCGGCACCGGTTTGCCGAGCATTTCGCGCTTCATCACCAGGCTGATCGGCACTTGTGTACCGTCCGGCGCAGTGGCCCACAGGCGCTGGCTGACGTAAGCGTCGGCGTCGAACGGGCCGAGCACCGGCGTTTCCTTCAGCACGGTTTGTTCGCCAGTGGCGAGGATCAACTGGCGCACCTGAGCCGGGCGATTCAACGCTTCATAGCGCAGACGAATGCGATCGCTCTCGAATTCCAGGCTGTTTTGCACATAGAGGCTGTAGGCCGCGTCCGGTAATTGCACGCGATAAGGCGCCAGGCCTTGTGGGTGAACTTCGATGATCGGCAGACCACCTTCGCGCAAACTCAGGGTCATGGCTTCGGTGTTGAGGCTGACGCCGTCGAGCATCACCGTGTCGCTGTGCGGGATCAGGTTTTGCCAGTCGGCTTCGGTCGGCGCGATGCCGGTATCCGGCGCCTGATACAGCGCGTAGTTGATGCCGTCGCGGTTGGTGCGGATAAACCATGTCCATGCGCCGTCGAGCAGGCCGTGGTCGACGTCGTATTCGTGATCTTCAACCCGTGGCGCCAGGCAAGTGAACGGCAAGTGCGGCTGATTGGCATCGAGCACCCAGACTTCGCTGGTGGTCTTGCTGCCCAGCGACAGCAGCAATTGCTGCTCGGAGCTGGAACGGTAGCAATGCAGGAAAAAGCGACCGTCCGTCTCAGTGAAGACTTCTTCAGCGGCGGTGCCATCGAGGCGATAGCGCAGTAGTTTGTGCGGACGATGGGTGTCGTCGAGTTCGCCGAAGAACAGGGTCAGGCTGTCGTTGGCCCAGGTCATGCTGCCGTCGCAGTCTTCGAATTCCAGTTCGCTGACCTTGTCGTTGGACAGTTCTTTGACGAACAGCGTGTAAATCTCATCGCCCGTGGCGTCGACGCTGTAGGCCAGCCGCTGGTGATCGGGGCTGATGCTGAACGCGCCCAGCGAGAAGAACCCGCCATTGGCCAGTACGTTCGGGTCGAGCAACAGTTGTTCGCGACTTTCATCAAGGGTCAGGCTGTCGTCGGCCGGACGCGGGCAGCGGTAGTGCCGCGCGTATTCGTCGCCAGCGGTGGTGCGCGTGTAATACAGGTACGGGCCCCATGGCGAGGGCAGGGACAGGTCGGTTTCGAGAATCCGGCCCTTGATCTCTTCGAACAGCGTTTCGCGCAGCTCGGCCTGATCGGCGGTTTGCGCTTCCTGCCAGGCGTTTTCAGCCTTGAGGTAATCAAGCACCGCGTCGGTGTCGCGTTCCTGCAGCCAGGCATACGGGTCGGCGCCGGGCGCCTTGTGGGCAATCGGAGCACTGCTGACGTTGGCGAATTGGGGCATGGAAGGCTCTCGAACAAAAAAATACGGAATAGGGTTTTCGCAGCTCTGGAATCCGCCGCAGACCCATGTGGGAGCGGGCTTGCTCGCGAAAGCGGTGTGTCAGATGACATTTGTTTCACTGACCCACCGCTTTCGCGAGC